>JAJBSZ010000426.1 GCA_020861125.1 Planctomycetota bacterium
TTCTCCCGGCCATTCGCCCTGGCTGGCATTCGGCCGGCCTCTGCGGGCGGAAACCGGCCTGCCCTTCGGCCCGATACCGGCCGCCCAGGAAGGGACCCTCCTGGAAGCCTGGCACAACCGGCGAAAAACCATGCCGTCCCCCGCCTTCGACAACCTGCTGGCGCTCCTCTGGACCGCCACCTCGTTGTACGATTTCGCCAATTTCAGCCTGCATGACGGCGGGCTGCAGCGGCTGCCGAAACCGGAATCGCCCCCCGGCATCGTCGCCGGCTGCGTCTGGTTCCAGGGCAATGCCGACTGCCGTCGGGAAGGTGCGGCGGCGAAATACGGCCGCCAGTTCGCCGAGTTCGTCGGGAAACTCCGCGCCGCTCTGGAAGCGCCCCACCTGCCGGTGATCGTCTGCCAGTTGAACCGGGTGATCGGCGTGGCAAATCCGGGGGAATCCCAGTTGTGGGGCTTGGTGCGGGAAGCGCAGCGCTCCGCCGCCCACGATCTCGACAACGTCGCCGTCATCCCGACGCTTGACGCCGGGCTGTCGGACGGCATCCACATTTCCTCTCACGGCAACGTGCTGGTGGGGGAACGGGCCGGCCGGGCGGCCCTCGGCATGGTCTACGGCAAATGCCCACCGTGGCGGGCGCCGGACTTCCGGGACGCCTGGTTCGAGGACAACCGCCGCGCCCGGGTTTGCATCCAGTTCAGCCCCGTCTCCGGCGAGCTGCGGCCGGTGGCCGGGGAAATCGCCTCCCTCGCCATCGGCGATGCCGACGGCGGCGCGCCCATCCGGAAAGTTCGGCTGGTTGGCCCCGATTGCCTCCTCGCCTTCCTCAACCGCGAACTGGGGGAACGGCCGGTGGTGAGCTTCTGCGCCGGCCACAACCCGCCCCTGGCCCTGGTGGACGACAACAACTGCCCACCCCTCGCCTTTGCCAACGTCGCCATCCGCGACGACAGCGAAGCGGACGGGTGAAGCCACGCTGATGCCGGCTCCCAGTGAGGGGCCGGCAGCCGGAATCGCCACCGCTGACGGCTACCAATCCACCGCTTTTCCCGGCGGAATGGTAATGCGGAAGTGGATCCGCCGATCCCGCCTTGCGCCCGTGGCCGTCAGGGATCCGGCCGGGAAAACGGTCAGGGCGGTTGTGAGCCCTTCGGCCGCGGTGAGGAACCGTTGTTCCGTTTCATTCCGGGGCTGATCTTCGAGGAGGTCCCACCGATCGGCAACCCATTCCCCCACGGCCTTCCGGCAGTTGTCGCTGATGTTCCAGGCCATGGCGATACCCACTTCGGACGGGCTGGGCACGGGAACGGCCTGCCAGTCGGGCGTCGCGCCATCGGGAATGCCCGTCGGGTCGCTGGCCAGCCACCCCATGGCCGGAGTGCCCGTGGCGGGAAAAAACCAGGCCGGTCGGGCAGAATGCACCGCCACCGGCGGCAGCGAGACGCGCCCGCCCCAACCCTTGGCCCCGTGTTCCGTGGTGACGGCGATGCGGTCCAGCACCGCCTGTAG
The DNA here is from genome assembly GCA_020861125.1 of Planctomycetota bacterium. The sequence continues at coordinate 1,511 of JAJBSZ010000426.1, forward strand.
GGGCGGCGGCGCGCCGGGAACGGTGGCGAATTCTATCGCCGTCGCCAGGGATTCGCTGAAGGCCCGGCCGGCCTCGGCCGGGTTGGTTCCGGTCGCGAGGGTCCAGCCCAGGCTCAGCACCGGCATCGGCGGCACGCCGTCCTGAAACGGCATTGCCGGTTCCCGCAGCACTAGGGCGAATTCGCCGGCGGTATGGTCCAACCAGCCCTCGGTGAGCCAGGCCTTGACGAGCGGCCAGATAGGATCCGCTGTCCGTTGCCGTTTCTCAAGACAGTTGTGAAATCGTTCCTGTGCCTCTCGCGCCACGTCGGCGCCGCCACGCACGAGCAGCGTGGCCGAACTCCCCGCCACGGGCCGGGCCAGGCCTTCGGCGGCAGCCAGCCCGGGCGGCGGGTCCATCTTCCCTACCCCGTCATCGGCGGCCACCCCGAGAACGGTCCATACCCCGCCTTCCTCGGTGAGCACCAGGCGCAGCAATCCGCCTGCGGCGCCGGCGGCAGAGCCCATCTCGTCCGGTACGTTGCCGGCGGCGGGATCGGCCACGGGCGCAAAGGGATCGCTCATGGTGAACGGCAGGTCCGGCGGCGGCGGTGCCGGGTCCGCCGCTTGTGCCTCGGGTTTCCGGAAGCGCAGGGCGGCCATGACATGGGGGGTGGTGGTGGTCAGGGCTGGGCCCACCGTTTCCACGGGAATCCCCCAGTGGGCCAGAATCTCATCGGCCACCCGTTGGGTTTGGGAAACGGCGAGCCAGCCCTCGCGGGAGAAATACCACACGGATTTTCCATCGTCAGTGGTAAAGGAACGCAGGCCGCTGTCCCCACCCAGCCCGAGGAGCCAGCGCAGCCCGCGGGTGGTCCTGATGATGGCGAACATCTCTTGCTCCCCGTCGGGGCCTGCCAGTCCAAGCAGGAAACTGTCGGGCAGAAACGGATCTGCCAGGAATCCATAGGTGTCGAGTGCCTCCCGCACCTGGGCTACCTCTAGCGTTTGCCCCTGGAGAACCTCTTCGGAAAAGGATTGGAGGAATTCATTCGCCGCCCGTCGCAGCCACGCCCTTTCCAGCAGGGAACGGACGCCCGGGTCGGCCAGGCCGCTGGAAAGCATGGCGCGGAGGCCATTGACCTCGAGGGCCGCGGTGGCGGAGGGCGGGATATGGTTCCAGGCGCCCGATGAGGCTTCTTTCCGGGTTAGAGCAAACCAGCCCGCCAAGCCGGTGAGGAGCATCAGGCCGACCAGACCGACGCAGCCGCCGCAGCCCCATTTCAGGCAGCCGGAGCGAGTGGCCTCGGGCCGGGGCGGGTTCGAGAATTCACCCTGATCATCAGGCATGACAATGTCTCCCGGCGGGGTTTTGGCCGATGGTTGCCCGACGTCGCCGCAAATGGAAGGCGCTGCCGGCAGTACATATACTACCTGATATGGTTTTTCTCGTGAAGGCGGAAAATCAGTGGACGGGGGAAACCGGCAATGACCCTCAGCTCCTTTCTCTTCTACAGCGTGGCTGCCTTCAGCCTGATCTGCATCCTGGCGGTCCTGTTTTTCGAACGCAAAAATCCGGCTTCGAGCCTGATCTGGATCCTTGTCCTGATCTTTCTTCCGATCATCGGGTTTGTCCTCTACCTCTTTCTCGGCAGCGGCTTTCGCGTCAACCGGCGGCGAAAATATGCCCTCAAGGCGGTGGAAGACGACATTTATAACAACTATATCGTGAAGCACCTTAGCCTTGGCCATTCCCGCGTCTTCAGCGAACGCCACGAATCCACCTCCCGCCTCCTCACCTTTCTGAAAAAGGAAGGCGAAGGGATTTTCACCGACGACAACAACGTACAAATTTACACCGACGGCCGGGACATGTTCAGCGACCTCCTGACCGATCTCCGCGCGGCCCAAAATAACATCCACCTGTTGTTCTACATTTTCCGTAACGACGGCATCGGTCGGGAAATCATCTCCATCCTGGAGGAAAAGGCCAAGAGCGGCATCGAGGTCCGGGTGATCTACGACAGCGTCGGCACCCTCATGGCTTTTGACACCATGTTCAAAACCCTGAAGCGGAACGGCGGTCAGGTCTGCGCCTTTTCACCGTTGTTTTCCAGCATCAGTTCCCATCTCCGCCTGAATTACCGAAACCACCGGAAAATCGCCGTCATCGACGGCACCATCGGCTATGTCGGCGGCATGAACATCGGCGACGAATACATGGGGCTGGACAAAAAACTCTCGCCCTGGCGTGATACCCACCTCCGCATCACCGGGTCCGCCGTCTGGTTTCTTCAGGAACGGTTCCTCATGGATTGGGGCTTCTCCAGCGAAACCGATCCCAAGCGGATCGACGTCTCCAGCTACTTCCCGCCGCCCATCGACACCGGTACCATCCCGATGCAGATCGTCAGCAGCGGTCCGGATACCTTCGAGAGCCCGATCAAGTCCGGCATGCTGGAAATGCTCTACTCGGCGAGAAAAACCATCTATATGCAAACCCCCTATTTCGCCCCCGACGAAAGCATGGCCGATGCCCTGCGCATCGCCGCCCGCTCCGACGTGGACGTGCGGCTCATGATCCCGAAAAAGGGCGACTACTTCGCCACCACCATGGCCACCTTGGGCTTCGCCCGGGAGGCCCAGGCCTACGGGGTGCGAATCCTCCTCTATAACGGGTTTATCCACGCGAAAACCCTGGTCGTGGATGGCCGGAGCGCCACCATCGGCACGGCCAACATCACCAACCGCAGCTTCACGCTGGATTTTGAGGTAAATGCGTTTATATACGATAAGGCGTTTGCCGAAAAGTGCCAGGTGATCTTCCTGGACGACGAATTGCAATGCGATCCGCTGTCGGAGGAATTTTTCCGCCACCAATCGTTGCTTTCCAGGGCTGGCAACAACTGCGCCCGGCTGCTGGCACCGATGATGTAAGCGCCAGACAGTTTTTTTTCCTTCCTAGCCTTTAGTTTCACGCCAGTTATAAAATTACCGCCCGCACCCGCAAATAGCGCCGCCGGAGCGCTGGACAGTTATTTCGTGTTACTTTTGTCCAATATTAATGTGAACCACCAAGGCTCCGCCTCGTGCGGGGAGGCGGTGGCGCGAGGGGAGGGTGTAGGGTGGACGCGACGCGAACGGTGGGTATTGATTTTTCCGATCCGGCAGTGATGGCGGACGTTTTGACCTCGGCCATCGACAACGCTCCGATCGCCTACGCGATCCTGGACGAGGCTATGCGCGTTCATTTTGTCAACGAATACTTTCTCAAACTGCGGCATATCCGCCGCGGCGATATCCTGGGAAATTATTGCTATAACGTTATCAATGAAGGGAAGCCCTGTTCCGTCTGCTCGGTCCGGCAGGCCCTCGCCGCCGGCCGGCCGGAGATGGTGAAACGCAAGGATATCCATGATAACGGCACGGTAAGCTACCTGGATGATTTTGCCATTCCTATTCTTAACGACGACGGCCGGGTGGAATATGTCCTGGAAATGATGGTCGACCGCAGCGGCGAAATGCAGGTCCTCAACACCAATGAAAAAGTATTTCTCGGCATCGTCCGCACCCTCACCTCCATGCTCGACATGAAAGATCGCTACACGTCGTCCCATTCCAACGACGTCACCGAAATCACCGTCAAGCTGGCGACCTATATGGGCATCGGCGGCCGCGAGCTGGATGACCTCCGCCTCGCGTCACTTCTGCACGATCTGGGGAAAATCGTCGTGCCCGACGAAATCATCAGCAAACCGACAAAATTGAGTGATGAAGAATACAAAATCATCCAGCAACATCCGGTGGAAACCTTCAACATGCTCTCGCGGCTGCGGCAGTTCCAGACCATCGGCTTTCTCGCCGGCAGCCACCACGAGCGGTGGGACGGCAACGGCTATCCCAACCGACTCAAGGGGGACGAAATCCCCTTCGGCGCCCGGATACTCGCGGTAGCCGACACCTACGTCGCCATGACCTCGGACCGGCCCTACCGCAAAGCCCTCCAGCACGGCCGGGCGGT
>JAJBSZ010000405.1 GCA_020861125.1 Planctomycetota bacterium
GGGCGGGGCGGCGTCGGCGGCCGCCGCGTCGGCTTCGGCGGCACCGTTCCGGGTGAGGACGGCGTTGATCACCGGCTCGAACGCGTCCATCCGCGCATCGGCCGCGGCCAGCAGGTCGGCGGCGGTGAAGTCGCCCCGGCCCAGGCCGGCCGCCGCCGTCTCAAGGTCGAGCCCGGCGAATTCCTGTGCAGTGATACTCATGGCGAAACCCTGTCCGTTCAGGAAAAAATCACGAAAAAATCGGCTTGGTGACGAAGGCGCCCAGCTCCGGGTCGAAATGCCCGCCCGAGAGCATCTCGAGGTCGGCGACGGGCAGGCACTCGCCCGGCACGTCGTCCCGCATTTCGGCGAACTCGCCCAGGCCGACGCCCATGGGGTCGATGCCGGTAACGTCCACCTCGTCCAGCAGGCGCACGTAGTCGAGGACCGAGGACATGTCGCCGGACAGGCGCTCCGCGTCTTCCGGCGAGAGGCGGAGGCGCAGCATTTCCGCCAGCGCCAGGGTTTCCGTGGCGTCGATACGCATGGTAGATCCTTTCGCCGTCAGCGGGCGGTGGGGGTTCGTGGACAAGCCGTACAATTCTATGGAGGGGCGGCGTGTGTTTCCATAAAAAACCCGCCCGGGCCGGCGAAACCACCGCGCGGCGAGGGGGTGCGGATAGGGACGGTTGTGGTGCGGGCATGGTGCGCGGTGGTACGGCCGCCTTTTCGGCCTTCGCATGGGTTGATCCACGGTGAGTGAACCCAGGTTTTCACGGAAATTAATGCCGTATCCGAGACGGTGGCCGTGTATACTTTTTATGGGAGCGGACGACTGGTCAGCGGATTCCAACCCTCTGATCGTGTCTCACGCATGCCGCCGCATTCGCTGTGTGGATGGTCGGGGTAATATTTGGGGACGCCGTCGTGCCGTAGCGTGGGGAGCTTGGCGGTCCCTGTTAGAGGCGGTAACGGTGTCCCCTTTTTACCATGCCAATGCTGTCGGACCGCCCAACAACGAGAACGCCATCGCGCCACCTTCTGTTGAAAGTCCGGGTATTGGCAAGGGAAGGCGACTTTACTTTTTGAGAGATCATGGTAATCTCGAAAAGTCTATATTGTTTCAGAGAGGGAGAGGGTGTTCTGTGAGCTAGATTGATCGCATTAAAATTATAACCCTATTGCGCATTTGCGTCATGGGTCGGGCTGCCTCAGAAAAACCGCCAATTAACTACAACGCAGCCGGCTTTCATGATGCATCCCCCTTGGGGGGATGCTGTCGTGTTGCCGTCGTTGTAGGGGCTTGGCGGTCCCTTCTGGGGGCGGTGACGGTATCCCCTCTTTTTCCCGTCGTCCACACCCGGCTCATCCGCGAGGAGGAGCCGATGATCATGATCACCACCTGCCGCCGTTTCTTCCAGAGTATTGTGCGCCGCTGCCGCCTGGCGGCGGGGGTCTTCTGGCGCGCCGACGAGCCGCCGCGGGCCTACTTTTCCCCCAACGGCGGCGCGCGGCAGGCCATCCTCGACACCATCGCTGGGGCCCGGCATTCCCTCCTCGTTGCCATGTTCTCGTTTACCGATCCCGAGTACGGCGACGCCCTCATCGCCGCCCACCGGCGCGGCGTGAAGGTTCGCGTCCTCCTGGATCCAGGTAAATTCACCGCCACCGAAAGCCAGAGCTGGCGCCTCGGGATGTCCGGCGTCCGGGTGGAAATGGCCCATGGCCGCCGGCTGTTCCATCACAAGGTGGTGGTGGCGGACGACCGGGTGGTGGTCACCGGATCCATGAACTGGACCCTCCATGCCGAACACCGCAACTGCGAAAACGTGCTGATCGTCGCGTCGCCGGAGGTCGCACGGCTGTACCGCCGGCAACTTGGCTTTCTGTCCTGACCCGGTGATGCCCGGCAGGGCGGTGGCAGTTTCTCCGCGTCCACGGCCGGCTCCGCACCGGCGGGCGGCCTTTGGCATCACCACAGGGCGGGGTGGTCCGCCGGCGGGGGCAGCGGGCAGTACCTACACCCCATCGGACCCCATCAGAGGAACCCGGCCGGGTATTCCGTCACCGGCGCGGGCGTGCGGATCTTCGGCCCGCCACCGGCCGGTGAAAAAACCGGCTCCACCGCGAGGCGGAGCCGGTTTTTCTTGTGATCAGTGGTGGCGGCGGCCATCACCCCCGGCCGATGAAGGGCATGCCGGTGGCGAGGATGGTCATAAACTGGACATTGGCCTCCAGCGGCAGGGTCGCCATAAAGAGGAGGGATTTCGCCACGTCCTTCACCGACATCAGCGGTTCGGCCAGGACGGAGCCGTCGGCCTGCAGCGAGCCTTTGGAATGGCGGGAGGCCTGTTCGGTGCCGGCGTTGCCGATGTCGATCTGGCCGCAGGCGATATTGTAGCGGCGGAAGTCAAGGGAGATGGATTTGGTCAGGCCGGTGATGGCGGCCTTGCTGGTGGTGTAGGGGATGGAATTGGCGCGGGGCACCTGGGCCGACACGGAACCGTTGTTGACGATGCGGCCGCCCTGGGGATCCTGGCCCATCATGATCCGCACCGCTTCCCGGGCGCACAGGAACGATCCGGTGACGTTGGTATCGATGACGGCGCGCCAGGATTCCAGGGTGATATCCGGCAGGGGCGTGCCGGAAGCCTGGGTGCCGGCGATGCCGGCGTTGTTGAAGAGAAAATCCAGCCGGCCGAACCGAGCCACGGTGGTGTCGAACAGGTTCCGGACCGAATCCGGGTCGGTGACGTCAGTGACGACGGCCAGTCCCCGGTCGCCGGCATTTGCCAATTCCAGGGTGCCACGCAGCGTTTCCTCGCGCCGGCCGGCGACCACCACATTGAACCCTTCGGCCAGAAACAGCAGGGCGGTCTCGCGGCCGATGCCGTTGCCGCCGCCGGTGATGATCGCGGTCTTGCCTGTTGTTGCCATGCTTGTCGCTCCTTCGGGGTGATCGGTGGTGGTGTCCTGGTTTCCCGGCCGAATGTTTCCGGCCGGATTTCGCCCGGTGCCGCCTGTTTCGGACACGCGCCTGTGGTTGTGAACGAATGCGCCGGACGGAACCGGCCGCCGGCGCGGCCACATTATAGCCGGCCCGGGTCCGCCTGCAATTGGCATTTCTCCCTTCTCCCGCCGGCCGGTCCGGCGGTGGGGCCGGAAAGGTACCGCCGGGCCGTGGTCATCACGCCGCGCCGAGGGCGGGCAGCGGCCGCCGCGCTTCGAATTTCTTCACCTGGATGTCCATCAGCACCGCCAGGATGATCACCGCGCCGGTGATCAGCGACTGGGCCAGGGAGGGAATGCCCAGAAGGTTCATGGCGTTGACGATTAGGGTGAGGATGAGGGCGCCGACGATGGTGCCGGGGATTCCTCCTTCGCCGCCGGACATGGAGGTGCCGCCCATGACCACCGACGCCACCACCAGCATCTGGAAGGAATCGCCCATGCCCGCCTGGGCGGCGTTCATCCGCGCCGTCTGCAGGATGCCGCCGATGGCGGCGAAGGCGCCGCAGAGGGTGAAGGCGAACAGCAGGACGGCGGTGGTGCGGATGCCCGAGTAGTAGGCGGCGGCGGCATTGGCGCCGACGCAATACACCTGCCGCCCGAGTTTGGTGTAGGCGAGGACGACGTGGAACACCGCCGCCAACAGGAACGCCACCAGCACCAGCATGGGCAGGGCGCCGACGAAACCGGTGCCCAAAAAGCGGAAGGTGGCCGGGAAGCCGAACAGGATGTTGCCGCCCATGACGATTAGGGCCAGGCCGTCGGCGATGAATTTGACGCCGTAGGTGGCGACGAAGGGCGGCAGGCCGACGAACGCCACCAGCATGCCGTTGATGCAGCCGAAGGCGGCGCCAAGGAGGGTGGCCGTCGCCATGGCCAGGGGCACCGGCCAGCCGCGGTTCAGGAGGATGGCGCAGACGCAGCCGCACAGGGACATGACCCCCGCCATGGAGAGGTCGATCCCCCGGGTGATGATGACGAAGGTCATGCCCACGCCAAGGATGGCCAGGACCGACGACTGCCGCAGGATGTTCATCAGGTTGGGCAGGGTGAAAAAGTTCCGGTTGAGGGACGCCAGCACCAGGCAGATCACCACCAGCACCAGATACTTGATATTGCCCGGATGCATCACCCGCCGCAAGGACTGGCTGATCACCGGTTGGATTACCCGCCGCATACGATCTCCTCCCGCCTTTTGGCGCGTCAGGCCTTATTTGCCTTTTTTGCTGAGCACGTCGATGGAGATGGCCACCACCACGATCACCCCGACCAGGAACGACTGGATCTGGGGCGTCACCCCCGACATGTTGAGTCCGTTCCGGAGCAGGGAAATGAACAGGACGCCGAGGATGGTCTTGCTGATATTGCCGCGGCCCTCGGCGAAGGAATTGCCGCCGATGATGGTGGCGGCCACGGCGTCGAATTCGTAGCCCATGCCCGACCCGGCGTGGCCGGAGGCGGCGCGGGAGGCAAACATGACCCCGGCGCAGCCGGCGAGGAGGCCGGAGACGACGAAGACCTTCACCTCCGCCAGGGTGACGTTGACGCCGGAGAGGTACAGGGCCTCGCGGTTACCGCCCAGGCTGTAGACGTTACGGCCGAACGGGGTGTAGCGCATGCAGTAGCCCATGAGGAGGAAGATGCCCATCGCCACCAGGATGATGACGGGGAAGCCCGCGATCCGGCCATCGGCGATGAAACGGAAGGACGACTGCAGCGCCGGCACCGACATGCCGCCGGAAAACAGGAGGCCGAGGCCGAAGACGATGTAGCCGACGCCAAAGGTGGCGATGAAATAGGGCATGCGGAATTTCGCCACCAGAACCCCGTTCACCAGGCCGAAGGCGCCGGCGATGAGGACGGCCAGAAGAATCGCCACCGGCAGGGGAAAGCCGGCGCCCAGCATGAAGGCGGTCATCAAACCGGCGAAGCTCATGAGGTAGCCGACCGAGAGGTCGATGCCGCCCACGAGAATCGCCAGGGTTTCGCCGATGGCGAGCACCAGGAGGGGCGACGCCTGTTGCAGGATATTGAAGGCGTTGCCGACCGAAAGGAAATTCTTGGCGAAGCAGGTGAAGATGCCGGCGCCGAGTACGAGCATGTAGATCACCGGCGGGATCCGCCGCCAGATCGGGGTCAGGGTGGCGAGAGTTTTCATGAGCGTCAGTCCCTTTTCGTGCCCAGCATGTAGGCGGCGATGCCTTCCTCGCTGAACTGCTCCCGGGTGAAATGCTTGACGATTTCCCCTTCGTACATCACATAGACCCGGTCGCACATGCCGATCACCTCGGGCAGGTCGGACGAGATCATGAGAATCCCCCGGCCCTCGCCCACCAGCCGGTCCATGAAGGTGTGGATCTCCTCCTTGGCCCCGATGTCGACGCCGACGGTGGGTTCGTCCAGCAGGAGCAGGTCGAAGTCCGCCAGGAGGGCTTTGGCCAGCACCACCTTCTGCTGGTTGCCGCCGCTCAGGTTCGCCACCGCCTGGTCGCG
>JAJBSZ010000235.1 GCA_020861125.1 Planctomycetota bacterium
GTATTCGGTCTGCTGCCGCACCATGGCGAAACGGGAATCCAGTTCCCGCTCCGTTTCCGACCGGATGTCCTCCAGTTCTCGGCGGCGGCGATCCCGCGAGCGGCCGGCGGTGGTGGGCCAGAGGGGATCGTCTTCCGGCCGGACGAAACGTTCGTGGCAAAACCGCTGCAAAGCGGCCAATTCTTCTTCCGCTTCGAGATTTTCGCCCAGCCGCACCAGGAGCCCTGCCAGCATCAGGCGGGCCGCCAGCTGTTCGCCGGGGGCAAGGCGATCCCGGCCGGAGCGGGTTTTGCCGAGAAGGTACCGCAGCGCTTCCGCTTCCCCGGCTACCCCATCCTGGCTCCGGCCCGTCTTGTCCAACCGCTCGCGGACGCTGCCAGTCTGGCGGGCGAGAAAGTCCCCTCGCGGTGGCGCCACCACCTCCCGGCGGAGCGCCCAGGCGGAGCGCCAGGTGGCTTCGGCCCGAAGGAGGTAGGGATCTTTCTTGGCCAGGGAAAGCACCCGAAAGTGTTCGGTGCGGACGACGTCCGGGATGCGCGCCTGATGGTTGAAAAAGGCGATCACCTCCTCTTCCGGCAGATCGGCGCCGCGTTCTCCCAGCAGCAACCGCTGGGTCTGGCGCAGGCTGTCACGAAAGGTGGCGTTGATCCACGCCTGGGCCTCGACGCTGGGCCGGGTGGCGTAGCTCTCCTCGCCGGCGGCAAAACCGCAGGCGGGACAGACGATAATGTCGGCCTGGTAGGAGAGCATGGTCGAGCCGGGATAGGGGCAGAGGTCGGCGTCCCGGCTGGCGGCATGCAGGCGCCAGGGCGGCCGTTCGCCGCCGTCGGCGGGGGCGCGCATGAGCTTATCCACCTCCGGTACCGACACGACGGTGGCACAGGCCGGGCACACCACCTCATGTTCCGGCAGGGCGGCGATTTCCGTCAGCGGCCGCTGGCGGGGCTGGGGATGTACCTCCCCCGGCCGCAAAGGAAGAGCCCCGATGTCCAGCGCCTGCGGGGTACCGGGGAGGAGAAAAAAGGCCAAAAGCGCAACGGCTGGCGCCAGGACCGGAACGCGCAGACCGGCCTTCATCCCGCCTGCCACCGGTTGTCCTCCACGGCGAAGTTGACGGGATACCCCTTGATGGTACGGCGGAGCAGATCCAGGGCGGCATTGGCAGCGCGTATGCGAATGCCCTGCCGGTCGGTGACGGTATTGTAGCGCATGCTGCGGGTCAGGCCGGTGCCGTCGGCGTCGAGGCGAGCGCAGGCGATCCACACCGTTCCCACCGGCTTGTCCGGCGTGCCGCCGTCGGGCCCGGCGATGCCGGTGGTGGCGAGGGAATACATAGGCCTGGGGTAGCCGCCGGTTTTCAGGATTCCTTCCGCCATGGCCGTCACCGTTTCGCGGCTGACGGCGCCGTGGGCGGCGATCAGCTCCGGCGAAATTCCCAGCCGGCGTGTTTTCGCCTCGTTGGCGTAGGAGACGATGCCTTCCTGGAGGACATCCGATACGCCGGGCACGTCTACCAGCAGGCTGGACAGCATGCCGCCGGTGCAGGACTCGGCCACGGCGAGGCCGGCGCCTTCAGCCCGCAAGAGATCCACCACGGCGGCGGCCAGGGTCTGGCCGTCAACGCCAAATACTTCGTTTCCCAAAACCGCGCGGATTTCTTCTTCGGTTCGGGCGGCGACGGCCTCCGCTTCCGCCATGGTCTCGCCCTTGGCGTAGAGGCGGACGGTGATGATGGATTCGGCCACGGCGGTGCCGACTTCCGGATTGGACCGTTCGCCCATAAGGTGGCGGATGGCCGTGCCGATGTCCGACTCGCCCCGGCCGCAGAGGTGCAGGCGGCGCATCACCTCGCAGGCCGCGCCTGCGGCGCCGGCGAGGACCGGCCGGATGGTGGCGGTGAACATTTCGCGCATTTCCCGGGGCACGCCCGGCATGCAGAAAATTTTCGCGCCGCGGAGCTCCGCCTGGATGCCGGGGGCGGTGCCGTTGGGATTGACGATCCGCTGGGCGCCCACCGGGATCAGGGCCTGGACGCGGTTGTTGTCGGTCATCGGCCGGTTGAACCGCTGGAACATGGCTTCGATTTCCCGCAGGGCGTCCGGATCCTCGTACAGTTCCACCCCCATGGCGTGGGCCAGGGCCTGGCGGGTACGGTCGTCCTGGGTGGGGCCGAGGCCGCCGGTGAGGATGACCACATCGGCCTTCTCCGCCGCCTCGAGAAATGCCTCGATGATGTCCGGCGTGACGTCGCCGGCGGTGCGGTGGCCGACGATGCGCCAGCCCAGAAGGGTGCACTGTTCCGCGAGCCAGGCGGAATTGGTGTCCACGGTGTGGCCGAACAACAGCTCGTCACCACAGGAGAGAAGAAATACGGTCGGTTGGCGCATCGCGATCCTGACGTGCTGGGCGCCTTGGGCACGGGGCGCCGGGAAAATGGCAAAATAATCCGTAACAATCGACTAAGGCAGAAGGTCCGGAATCGGGGGCTGGGTCGGCCGCGGCGGCCGCAGGGGTGCCGACGCCGGTTCCGCTGCGGGCGGCCGGGCCGTGGCCGGGCGTGGCATCGGCGCGGTCCGTCCTGTCAGGCCGCCGGCGGTGGTGAGGGCGGCGGCCGGAGGCGGCAGGTCGATCTCTTCCAGCGTTTGCCGGCGCACAGTGGGCGCGTCCACCGTTTCCGGTACCAGCGTGATCGGCGGCGCTTGGCCTTGACGATCCCGGGGCTCCGGCGGCGGCGCCGGCGGCACCGCATCCGTTGGTGTCGGAGCTCGGGCCACTGTCTCAGTCGGCGGAGCGAGGTAAAACAGCAAAAACCCGACGCCGATGCCCCAGAGAAAACACAGCCCGAGAATCAGGGGTCGGGGATTGTAATATTCGACCGGTCGCGGCCGCGCCATTTCTGCCATGGGTACCGTACCGTTCGTGGAAGGTTCCAACGAAGACTCCAAAGGCGTTCATCACGTTGTTTTTCTCCATTATCGGAACCACGCCGGGCCAGGTCAACCCTATAGGGATTGATTCTCCTGTCAATGGCGACGGTACGGATTTTCCGGTACTCTGGGCGGTAGGGTTTTCGCTGGGTTTTTGGTCGTCCTTGCTTTACACTGGACGATCGGACAGCAGCGTGAACCGCCGCTTCAGGCGGGCCCCCCGCCGCCGATAATCGAGGTAACAGAACGGTTGCCGACAGGTGACACCTATGGATTCCTGGCCACGCATCACCACTCCGGACGCCACCACTGCCGCCCGGACCACCGGATCGACCCTGCCCGCGCCGGGGACGGTCATCATGGCCACGGTGGAAGATACCCTGGGCAGCGGTCTGTATTCCCTCCGCTGGAGCGGTAACCGCATCGCCGTCACCAGCCAGGTTTCCCTCGCCATCGGGCAGAGCCTGATCCTGAAATCGGAACTCTCGCCGGAAGGAAAGACGACCCTGGTGGTGCAGGGACCAGCCTTGCCCACCACCTCCTTTGTCCCCGGTAAAATCATCTATGGCCCGGGCGGTACATCGGCCGCCGCCGGTTCCGGGGCGGTGGCGGATAACCGGGAACGGACGGCGGGGGGTAGCCTGGCGGCGGGCGTCGGCCAAGCCGTGGCCGGCGGCGGCACGCGGCCGCTCCAGCCGCTCCTCGGCCTCATTTTACAACCACTGGGCGACCTCGAGGCCGGCGTCGCCACCCTTTTGGCGGCGGTCGACGCGGAAAAAGCCCACTGGACCACCGCATCCGAGCCTGATGGCGAGAACGATAACGCCGAAGGGGACCAGCCCGCAGCCGACGGGCGGTTCCGTCCGGCTGAAGGCACCACTTCGGAGGGGTCGGCTTCTGCCCGCGAGGCACCGCCGGCGGACGGTCGGGCCGAAACAGGCCCTCCGGATCAGGCCCGCTCCGGCGAAGGATCAGACGACACATCGGCCGCGGCTGCTCACCGGTCCGCCGACAGCCGGGAGGTCCTTGACCAGATCCTCCAGGCGGCGGAATTGCCCATCGATCTCCAGGTTGACGCCGGCCGGAAAATGCCGGAAGTCATTGCCGACAAGGCGGCGGACATCCTCCTCCGCGCCGCCGGTTTGACGCCGGATGACACCGCCATGCAGGCGGCGCGGGCGCTGATCGACAACAGTGTTCCGGTGGATCGGACCATGGTGCAGGCCCTCCTGGCCCTGCTGGCAGGAGTGGCGGAGGAGGACCGGCCGGCCATGCTGCAGGCGGCGGCTCGCCTGGCCGCACGGGACATTCCCCTCGCCGCTCCCCTCGCTTCCGGTCTCGCCGATGTCCTTCGTCGGGAGCAGGGCGTCCAGGATCTCCTCGCCACGGCGGCGGAGGCTTTGGCATCGGCGGACGCGCCTGATACCGTCCGGTCTCTGATCGATACCGCCCGGGATACCCTTGCTCTCCTACGGGTGGATCTCGATGCCGCCGAACCCGCCATCGCCCTCGAACGGTACCTCTCCACCTTCGGCCGGGAAGTGCTGGGCGCCGCTCTCGGGCTGGTGGAGAAGGCGGCCCAGGCCCTGCTGGAAGCCGATCCGCGCCTGGCCACCATCGATCAAGCCATGGCTGCTATACTCCCGATGGTATCGCGAGGTGCCGCCCAACCCGTTGCGGAAACCGCCCTGCCAGCCGCTAATTCCGACACCGGCGCCAACGCCTCGCCGGCCGCCACCCCACCGCCGGCTGTGCATCCCGCGATCCAGGCTTACCGTACCGCGCCACGGGTATTCCCGGGGCTGGACGCTGTGGAGTTACCGCCCATGCCCCGGGTGGTAACTCTGGGGTCCGCGCCGGTTGCCGCCGGCGTTGCCCAAGGTGGCGGCGAGGCTGATCCGGCCCGGCTGTTGCCGGAAGCAACCATCCTTCATCCAACGGTTCCGGCCGCTCCGGTGCCGGAGGGGATGGCGGACGGGACCCTTGGCGACAACGACGACCAGCCGTTGCCCGAAGCGTTGCGGCTGTTTTCGACCCCGGGGCTAGACCCGCCGGAAATGGAGGTGATCCGGCCCGCCGGTTGGCTCAGCCGTTTGCTGGCGGCGGATGCCGCTGATGCGGCCGGCGCTCAGGCCGAGCGATTGGTGCGGGATCTGCTGTCGGCGGATCCGGAAATTCGGGCGCGGGCCCTGCTGGACATACCGGAGCGGGAGCCGGAGGTCCTGCGACCCACCGCCGAGCGTCTGGCCCGGGCCGAGGCCCAAATTCTCCGATCCTCTCCTCTCCTCACCCGTCTCGCCGACGCTGCCGGAGCGCTTCGCGATCTCGGCCGGCAGATGCTGGCCGTCAAGGCGGAAAACGTCGCTGGCCGGGATCGGGATCCCGGCGTAATGCTGGCGGAGGTTCCCTTTTCCCTCGGTAACGACACGGGTGAGGGCCGGATGCAGATGTTTTACCGCCGCAGTGCGGGCAAACCCTCCGGCTGGACCTCGAGGGTTATCCTCGACCTCACTACCACCGCCATGGGG
>JAJBSZ010000194.1:0-3941 GCA_020861125.1 Planctomycetota bacterium
TCCCTACATTACCTACACCGGCCATTTTTACAACTTCTGCGCCATCATGATCGCCGAGGAGTTCTACCAGAGCCTGCCGACGGACATTCAGGAAATTATCATGACCTCGGCCGCCGACTGCGTCGAGTACCAGCGGCAGCTCTCGCGGGACTTCAACGAAGAAGCCACCGTCAAGCTCAAAGAGTTGGGCGTGGAATTCATCGACAGCCTGAGCCGCGAGGAACTGGTCGAAGCCGTGGCTCCCATTTACGAAGAGTTTGCCAGCGTTCTGCCGGCCGACATCATCGAGCGCATGCGCCAGGAATAATCCGGCAAGCCTTATGCGGGCGCGCCCGCCGCGCCCGCGGGCATTATCACCCGGAAGGGATCCCATGAGAAAATTGGTCAGAACGTTTCTCTTTGTTGAAAGCGCCATCTGCATCGGCGCCTTCGTCCTGATGGTCGCTATGGTATTTCTGCAGGTGGTGAACCGGAATCTCCTGCACCTCCCGTCCATCGACTGGACCGAGGAGCTGGCCCGGTATTCGATGATCTGGATGGCCCTGTTCGGCACCCAGATTGGGCTTCGGCAGGGCAAACAGATGTCGGTGGAATTCTTTACCAGCCGCTTTTCCGAGCGGACGATCAAGTATATCGACTTCTTCGCCGATTTTTGCTGTTTCGCCTTCGCGCTGATCACCCTGATCTATTCGCAGCGGGTACTGGCGATGCAGCTCCGGAGCGGCCAGACCTCGGCGGCGCTGGATATCCCCATGGTCTACATGTACGCCTCGGTCAGCGTCAGCTTTTTGATTATGACCGTCGGCAAACTAGTGGAAATGATTAGCTACTTCGTCACCGGCGGCAATCCGCACCGGCGGGGGGAGGCTTCGGACCCGGCCGCGTCGGCCCTGGAAGGGGCGGGCGGCGGCGCCGCCTGACAGGCCCCCCGCCCCGCCTCTCACGGCAAAAAGGCATGCTTATGAACTGGTTACCGATCATCCTCTTCGGCAGCTTCGCCCTGCTTCTGGTGCTGCGGGTGCCGATCTCCTTTGCGCTGGGCATCGCCAGCATGTGCTGTCTAGCCTATCTCAAGGTGCCGCTGTCGGTGATGAGCCAGCGGGTGTTCACCTCCCTCGACTCGTTCCCGACCATGGCCATTCCCCTGTTCATCCTCGCCGGCAACATCATGACGGCCGGCGGCATATCGCGCCGCCTGATCGGCGTTGCCTCGGCCTTTCTCGAACACCGCCGCGGCGGGCTGGCCCTGGCCTGCGTCCTGGCCTGCGCCTTTTTCGCCGCCCTGTCCGGTTCCGGTCCGGCCACCGTCGTCGCCATCGGCAGCATGCTCTACCCGGAAATGGTGGCCAAGGGCTATCCGAAGGAATCCATGGCCGGTTTGATAACCGTCTCCGGCGGTCTTGGACCAATTATTCCGCCCAGCATCATTATGGTGATCTACGGCACGCAGACCGACACCTCCATCGGCAAGCTGTTCGCCGGCGGCGGCGTCTGCGGCCTCATTCTGCTGCTTTCCCTCCTCGCCATGACCTATTTCCAGGCCCGCCGCCACCACTGGCCCTTCGCCGCCAGCCGGACGGGTGGCCGGGAGCGGCTGCGGGTGGTCGGCCGCGGCGTTCTGGCACTGTTCATGCCGGTGATCATCCTGGGCGGCATCTACGGCGGCGTCATGACCCCGACCGAATCCGCCGGGGTGGCGGTGGTCTACGCCCTGTTCGTTTCGATGGTGATCTACCGCGACCTGTCGGTCCGGGCCGCGCTCCGGCTGTTCCGCGACTCGGCCGTCGCCTCCTCGGTTATTCTCTTCATCATGGCCACCTCCTCGGTGTTTTCCTGGCTGTTCGCCTATGGTGGCATAACCAAAACCCTGGTCAGCGGCTTGACCGAGATGGATCTTGGCTATTACGGCGTCCTCGCTTTCATCTCCATCACCCTCATCGTCTTCGGTTTTTTCCTGGAAGGGGTGGCGACGGTGCTGCTGTTGATGCCGGTCATGCTTCCCCTGGCGCAATCGGTCAATATCTCGCCCATCCACCTCGGCATGATCGTCACCATCACCAACGTCGTCGGCTGCATGACGCCGCCGGTGGCGGTGAACATCTTCGCCTGTTCCACTTTCACCAAACTGTCGGTGGAACGCGTGTCGCGCGGGGAAATTCCGTACCTTTTGACCATGGTGGCCGTTCTCGTGCTGGTGATCGTGCTCTTCCCGCTCACCGGATGGTAAACCCTCTCTATTTCCGCCAGCTACCTATTTCCTTACCTGAGGCGGGGCCCGAACCGGGCTCCGCCTTTACTCTCGCTGGCCCCGCCGCGTGGCGACGCCAGGTGGAAATCGCCCAGAAAAATTTGTTGATTTTTAGTTGACGAAAGCCAGGGTATGGGGTACAAAACAGCATAGACGTTTGACGTCTAACCAGCACTTTCCGCGTCGACTGACCACCACCGCATACGCAACGTCACCATCCGATCTTCCTGGCATGCTTCTCCTGTCGCATGAGGAGGCAAACCATGGCCTTACAACCGATTGAATACCTAATGGCCATCGCCCGCGACCTGCGGAAGGACATCGTCGAGATTGCCTTCCGGGCTCAAGGCCCATCCCATCCCGGACCGGCGTTGTCCTGCATCGATTTCGTCACCGCCCTGTATTTTCAGGTTATGACCATCGACCCCAATGATCCGAAGCGGGAGGATCGGGATCGCTTCGTGCTCTCCAAGGGCCATGCCGCGCCAGCCCTGTATGCCGCGTTGGCCCGGCGGGGCTTTTTTCCGCGGGAATGGCTGTGGACGCTGCGTTCCCCCGGGTCCGCGCTGCAAGGCCATCCCTGCATGAAGAAAACCCCGGGTGTCGACATGACATCAGGCTCCCTCGGCAATGGCCTCGCCGCCGCCCTCGGGATGGCCCTTTACGGCAAACAGCGGCGCCTGCCCTACCGGGTGTTTTGCCTCCTCGGCGACGGTGAGTGTCAGGAAGGCGTGGTTTGGGAAGCGGCGGCGGCGGCGCCGGCCCTTCGTGCCGACAACCTCGTGGCCATAGTTGACTACAACCACTTTCAGAGTTGTGGCGCTACCGAGGACATCGTGCCCATGGAACCGTTCGCCGACAAATGGCGTTCCTTCAACTGGAACGTTCTTACCATGAACGGCCACAACCTGCCGGATATCCTGAATACCCTGGACATTGCCGTGCACTATCGCGGCCGGCCCACCGCCATCATCGCCCATACGGTCAAGGGTAAGGGCGTTTCCTTTATGGAACATGACAACAGCTGGCACCAGAAAATCCCTACCCCCGAGGAATACGAACAGGCGATGCGCGGCTTCGAGGAGGCAATGGCATGACCTGGGATTACGACGCCATCACCACCCGCGATGCCTTCGGGGAGGGTCTCCTCACCCTGGCGCGGGAAAACGACCGGGTGTTCGCTGTCGGAGCGGATACCACGAAATCCATGGGCTTCTCGGCCATGGAGCGGGAATTTCCCGATCGGGTGTTCAATGTCGGCATCTGCGAGCAGAACATGGCGATGATCGCGGCTGGCCTCGCCGCCTGCGGTGGCACTGCCTTCGCCGCCACCTACGCGCCCTTCGCCGCCATGCGCATGCTGGAGCAGGTGCGCACCTTCGCCGCCTACACCGACCTCGACGTCAAGATCGTCTCCGGGCTGGGCGGCCTGTCCGGCAACATCGAGGGCGTGACGCACCAGGGTCTGGAGGACGTGTCGATCATGCGGGCCATCCCCAACCTGGTGGTGGTGGTGCCCGCCGATGCCGCCAGCTGCGAGGTGATCACCACAGTGGTGGGCCGGCGCTACGGCCCGGCCTACATCCGGGTCGGACGAGGTCCGGTGCCGAAGGTGTTTGGCAAGGACTACCGCTTCGAGGTTGGCCGGGCCAACACCCTGCGCCCGGACGGCGACGACGCCGCGGTTATCGTC
>JAJBSZ010000194.1:3951-5448 GCA_020861125.1 Planctomycetota bacterium
CCGCGGCCGCGGCCACCGGCCTCGTGGTGACGGTGGAGGAGAATACCGTGCTGGGCGGTCTCGGCGGCGCCGTGGCGTAAGTGCTTTCGGAACATCTGCCCACACGCGTCATCCGCATCGGACTCCCCGACGCCTATGCCGAATCGGGGCCGCACGAGGCCCTGCTGGATTTGTACAACCTTTCGGTGGACGCCATCGTCAGCCGCATCGAGGCCGCGGTACACGCAAAATCGTGACGCCCGGACGGGTCGGGCGCTGGACGGGTTAGGCTGGGTTTTACCGGTACGGGCAAAGGAGAGAGAACATGAGGATTCGCGCAGTAGTAGCGGCATTGGCGGCAGGCCTGTTGGCCGCTTCCGGCATGGCCGGAACCATCTCCATCGACATCGCGGTACACCAGGATCCGGGCCACCCCACCTTCGTCATCGGCGAGAAAATGCGGGACACCATCGAGCGGCTGTCCGACGGGCGGATGACCGCCACCGTCCTCGGCCTGGAAGTCGGCGGCGAGCGCGATCACCTGGAAGGAGCGAGCTCCGGCGAATACACCATCGCCCTCGGCGGCAACGTGCCCCTCACCCTCTATGCGCCCCGCTTTGCCGCGCCGGACCTCCCGTTCGTCTATTCCTCCAGCGATCAGTCGCGGTTTCTCTACCAGGGCGAGCTGGGCCGGCTGATGAACGAGGACCTGATCAAGAACGGCAACATGCGGCTGGTCGGGCTCACCTACCGTCCGGCCCGGAAGCTTACCGCCAACCGGCCGATCCATACGGTGGACGATCTCCGAGGGTTGAAGCTGCGGGTACCGCAGGTGAAAATTTTCGTCGACATGTGGAACCAACTCGGGGCCCTGACCTCGCCGATCGCCTGGACCGAGGTATACACCGCGCTGCAGTCCGGCGTCATCGAAGCACAGGAAAACCCGGTCGACCTCATCTACGCCAGCCGGATCTACGAGGTGCAGAAATATCTCATCGACACCGACCACGTGTTCTCCTTTTTCCATTGGCTCATGAACGAGGATTTCTACCAAAGCCTGTCGGAGGAGGACCGGGCCATAGTCATGCAGGCGATCGAGGAGGTGACCGCCTGGGGTGACGAGCTGATTATGGGGGATGAAGCCGGCTATTTCGAAAAATTGATCCACGAAGGCAAGATGGAATCAATCCAACCGGACATGGATTCCATTCGAGCCAAAGCGAAGCCGGTCATCGAGCAGGCCTGCAGCGAATACCATCCCGATGTTGCCGCCTACGTCATGGGACTGTTCAACCAGTAGCCCTCACCATTGAGAACGGCCGGCCAGGCGGCGGGTCAGTACAGCGCCCCCGTCCTCGCCGGCCCGGTACCGACGGCCGCCCCCACCGGCGGCACCGTTGAGCCGCTGCGCCCGACCCGCAGCGAAGGGCGGGAAACCGCCAGCACCGACCCGCCGCCACCGGTGCGTGATGGACGGCTGGATCACTGGGTAAAGGAAGCCACGGCATGGAAGATAGA
>JAJBSZ010000192.1 GCA_020861125.1 Planctomycetota bacterium
CCCCTGGGCGCCGTGCCGGGGGCCGTCGTGCGCGAGGCGGCGGGCGGGCGCCTCGCCACGCCGATCCGGGGGGAGATCAACCGGCGGCTGGTGGACGGCAGCTACGATTGCATCGTCTCGGTGGGCCAGGTGGTGCCGCACGAGGTGGTGGGGATGGCCAACTACAACAAGAACATCTTCGTCGGCTGCGGCGGCAGCGGTTTGATCAACGGCAGCCATTTCCTGGGCGCCCTCTACGGCATGGAAAACATGATGGGCCGGGACCACACCCCGGTGCACCGGGTGTTCGACTACGCCGAGGAGCATTTCTGCCGGGACATCCCCCTCCTCTACGCCCTGACCGTCACCGCCCCCGACGTTTACGGCACCAACGTCCGCTCCTTCACCGTCGGCCGCGACCGGGAAATGTTCTCGGCCTCCATCCGGGTGAGCCAAAAATATAACCTGAACTTCCTGGACCAGCCGCTCCGCAAGGTGGTGGCCTACCTCGACCCCGAGGAGTTCCACACCACCTGGATCGGCAACAAGGCCATCTACCGCACCCGCATGGCCATCGCCGACGGCGGGGAGCTGGTGGTGATCGCCCCGGGCGTACACCGCTTCGGCGAGGACCTGACCAACGACAAGCTCATCCGCAAGTACGGCTACGTCGGCCGGGAACGGGTGCTGGCGGCGGTGCGGGAAAACACCGATCTGGCCGAGAACCTGAGCGTCGCGGCCCACCTCATCCACGGTTCCTCCGACGGCCGCTTCACCGTCACCTACGCCCCCGGCCACCTCAGCCGCGAGGAGACGGAGGGGGTAAATTTCCGCTACCTGCCGCTGGACGAGGCCATGGCGCGGTACGACCCGGCCACCCTCCAGCCCGGCCGCAACTTCGTCAACGGCGAGGAAATCTATTTCGTGCCCAATCCGGCCCTCGGCCTCTGGGCCGACCGCCAGCGTTTCGACAGCGCCCGGCCCGGTTCCTGACCAGCCGCGCGTGCGATCACACCACGAGAACAAAAGGGGAGACCATGAAGTTGAACCAGAAGGAACTGGCCAACCGGGAAGGGTGGGCGGCAGCCGGCATCGTCCTGCCGACGTTCGATCGGGACAAGGTGGCGGCCGCCACCCGCGCGGCACCCACCTGGGTGCATTTCGGCGCCGGGAACATCTTCCGCATATTTCCGGCCGCGCTGCAGCAGAAGCTCCTGAACGACGGGCTGGCCACCACCGGCATCATCGTCGCCGAAGGCTACGACTACGAGATCATCGATGCCGTCTTTACCCCCCACGACAACCTTGGCCTGAACGTCACCCTCAAGGCCGACGGCACCATCGAGAAGGAGGTGCTGGGCTCCATCGTAGAAGCCCTCAAGGTGGACAGCGCCGGTCCGGACTGGCCGCGGCTTAAGGAGATATTCCGCGCCCCGTCCTTGCAACTGGCCAGCTTCACCATCACCGAGAAGGGCTACAGCCTGGAACACGGCGGCGCTCTCCTGCCGGACGTTGCCGCCGACTTCAAGGCCGGGCCGGCCGCGCCGCAAAGCTATATCGGAAAACTAGCGGCGCTGGTCCACGAACGGTTCCTGGCCGGCCGGCTGCCGCTGGCCCTGGTGAGCATGGACAACTGCTCCCACAACGGCGACAAGCTGGCGGCCGCCGTCCGCGCCTTCGCCGCCGCCTGGGCGGAAGCCGGGCTGGTGGACAGGGCGTTCGTCGATTACGTCGGCGGGCAGGATCCGGTGTCCTTCCCGTGGTCCATGATCGACAAGATCACCCCCCGTCCGGACGACAGCGTCAAGCAGATGCTCCTGGACTGCGGCTTCGAGGACGTCGAGGCGACGGTGACGGCGAAAAACACCTACGTCGCCCCCTTCGTCAACGCCGAGGAGGCCCAGTACCTGGTGATCGAGGACCGCTTCCCCAACGGCCGGCCGGCCCTGGACCGGGTCGGGGTGATCTTCACCGATCGCGCCACCGTGGACCAGGTGGAGAAGATGAAGGTCTGCACCTGCCTGAACCCGCTCCACACCGCCCTGGCGGTGTTCGGCTGCCTGCTCGGCCACACCAAGATCAGCGAGGAGATGAAGGACCCGGACCTGCGCCGGCTGGTGGAGATCATCGGCTACGAGGAGGGCCTGCCGGTGGTTGTGGACCCGGGCATCATCACCCCGAAGGCATTCATCGACGAGGTGCTGACCGTGCGCTTCCCCAACCCGTTCGTGCCGGATACGCCGCAGCGCATCGCCATGGACACCTCGCAAAAACTGAGCATCCGCTTCGGCGAAACCATCAAGGCCTACGCCGCCGCCCACCACCTGGAGGTGGACGGCCTCAAGCTGATCCCCCTGGTCCAGGCCGGCTGGTGCCGTTACCTCCTGGGCATCGACGACGAGGGCCGGGAATTCACCGTCTCCCCCGACCCCATGCTGGACGAGGTGCGGGCCCATCTGGCCGGGCTGCGGCCGGGCGACCCGGGACCGTTCCACGACCGGCTGCGGCCCATCCTCTCCGACCCGCGCATCTTCGCCGTCGACCTTTACGAGGTGGGCCTGGGGGAACGGGCGGAGGGCTATTTCGCCGAACTCATGGCCGGCCCGGGCGCGGTCCGCGCCACCCTGCACAAGTACGTGACCGGCAACTGAAAGGAACACCATGAAAGCGATTCGTATCGAAGAGCCGGGTAAACTGGAAATCGTGGACCTGCCGAAGCCGGCGGTCACCGACCCGACGCAGGTGCTGGTCCGGGTCACCGCCGGCAGCATCTGCGGTTCCGACGTGGGCATCCTCAAGGGCACCAATTCCCTCGCCACCTATCCCGCCATCATCGGCCACGAGTACGGCGGCTTTGTCGAGGAGGTGGGCAGCCTGGTGGAGGGGGTGAAGCCGGGCGACCTGGTGGCGGTGGATCCGGTGCGGCCCTGCGGCCACTGTTACGCCTGCGGCCACGGCCGCCAGAACGTGTGTTCCACCGTCAAGGTGACGGGTGTGCATGTACCGGGCGGCTTCGCCGAATACGTCACCGCGCCGGGCGACCGGGTTCACCGGGTGGATCCGGCGGCCATCCCGCCGGACATGATCTCCCTGGTGGAGCCCTATTCCATCGGCGTCCAGGCCAACAGCCGGGGCCGGGTGGCCAAGGACGACACCGTGCTCGTCATCGGCGCCGGTCCGGCCGGGCTGTGCATTCTGGAGGAAGCCAAGGCACGGGGCGCCTTCGTCGTGGTGTCGGACATCGTCGACGAACGCCTCGCCTACGCCCGGGAGATCGGCGCCGACGCCACGGTGAATTCCCGATCCGAGGACATCCGCTCGGCGGTGGACCGGCTCACCGGCGGCGAAGGCATGGCGGTGGTGATCGACGCCGCCTGCACCGTGGATTCCTTCCCGCAGGCCCTGGACCTGGCCTGTCCCGCCGGCCGGGTGGTGGTCCTCGGCCTCGGCGCCGCGCCGTCCGAGGTGGCGGCGGTGGCCATCACCAAAAAAGAATTGGACGTTATCGGCAGCCGTCTCAATAACCGCCGATTCCCCGAGGTTATCCGCACCATGGCCCGCGGCCTGTACCGACCGGACCGGCTGCGGTCCCACACCTTCCCCTTCACCGAGGCACCGGCAGCGTTCGATCTGATTCGCCAGCACCCGGAAAGCGTCCGCAAGGTGGTGCTGACCTTCGCCTGAGATATCCCGTTTGCAAGCGTGCAGCGCAATTTTTCTGGCCATACAAGGAGAGACGAATGAAGCGCATCATCGCGTTGGTTCTGGGTCTGGTCCTGATCGCCGGCACCGTCGCCCGGGCGGGCGAACGGAACGTCACCCTCAAGCTGTCCAACGTCACGTCGCAATCGGCCATCGACGCCGGCGTGGTGTTCAAGAAGATCGCCGAAGAGGCCAGCGGCGGCAGCCTGACCATCAACCTCTTCGACAACAACCAGCTGGGCGACGACCGGGTGGTCATCGAAGGCACCATCTTCGGTGATATCGACATCGCCGTCTCCTCCACCAGCCCCATGGCCACCATGTTCTCCGATTTCTACGTCTTCGACGCGCCCTACCTGTTCCTCACCACCGAACACGCCTACGCCGGGCTGGACGGCGAGGCGGGGCAGAAGATCCTGGCCGGCATGGAAGGCAAGGGCCTCAAGGGTCTCGCCTTCTGGGAAAACGGTTTCCGCAACTTCACCAACAGCAAGCTCCCGGTCCGGCTGCCGCCCGACGTGGCGGGGATGAAAATCCGCACCATGGAAAATGAGATCCACCTGGCCGCCTGGCGGGCCCTGGGCGCAAACCCCACCCCCATGGCCTTCACGGAGCTCTTCACCGCCCTGCAGCAGGGCACCGTCGACGGCGAGGAAAATCCCCTCGGCATCATCGACGGCAACAAGTTCCAGGAGGTGCAGGAATACCTCTCCATGACCCAGCACGTCTACACCCCCTACATCGTCTGCATGAACCTGGACAAGTACAATTCCCTGTCCGACACCCAGAAGGCCGCCATCGACAAGGCCGCCCGCGAATCCACCACCTGGCAGCGCGACCGGTCACAGGAACTGGAGAAGGAGATCAAGGTGCGCTTCGCCGAGGTGGGCACGGTCATCGACCTGGACGACAGCGACAAGGAGGCCTGGCAGAAGGTCATCGTCGACGCGAAGATCTTCGATCTGGTCAAGGAAAAGATGGACAATCCCGACTACCTCGACATCATGCTCCAGAGCAAATAACCGGGCTCGGGGGCTTGGCGATACCACCGGGCGGAGGAGCCGTTTTCCTCCGCCCATTTTTGCCATCCATGGAGGAGCCGGAGGATGAAGCTACTCAAATTCCTCGACGACAAGCTGGAGATGACCATCTGCATCGTCCTCATGTCGTCCATGTCTGTCCTGCTGGCGGTGCAGGTTTTTTTCCGCTATATCCTGAAAAACTCCCTTTCCTGGTCGGAGGAATTGGCCCGGTACATCTTCATCTGGCTGATTTACCTGGGCATCAGCTACGGCGCCAAGATTATGAAGCATATCCGCATCGACGCGGCGCTGGGGTTGTTCCCGGCCCGCCTCCGGCCGCTGGTGGCCCTGATCGGGGACGTCATCTTCCTTGGCTTCGCCCTCTACATCGCCTACTCCGGCTGGAACATGGTCCAGCGCCAGATGCGGCTGGGCCAGACTTCACCCGCCATGGGCATCCCCATGTGGCTGGTCTATGCTGCGCCGATGGTGGGCTTCGGTCTCACCGCCATCCGCCAGGTGCAAACCATCGTCTACCGGGTGCGGGAGTACCGCCGGGAACGGGGAGGGCCGGTCCATGGTTAGTGCCGTCCTTTTTCTTTCCCTGTTCGCCTTCCTGATCCTCAACGTGCCGGTGGGCATCGCCATCGGCATGTCGTCCCTCATGGCCATCGTCGCCGGCGAGTCCCTATCCACCGGATACGTCTATCAGTATCTCATCTCCGGCTG
>JAJBSZ010000200.1 GCA_020861125.1 Planctomycetota bacterium
CGTAGTCTTTTAAGTTTTGCTTGAAGAACTCCGTCAGCTTGTCAAAGGGTATCAAGTCCGGGCGGTCGTATAAATCGACATGGCCCGCGCCAGGCACGACGTACAGCTCTTTCGGCTCGGCAGCTTCTTTATAGGCCTCTTCACTGAAATACCGTGAGTGGGCATTCTCACCCACCACGAAGAGAATGGGGCGCGGCGATATCGATTTGATTCGTATAAACGGGTAAAAGTTGAGTAACGATCCGTCACTGGTAAACGACATCGCCGTGGTGGCGCGGGGATGGCGGCCTCTCGGCGTGCGGTAGTATTCGTAGAATTACCGCACTACCGGGTGAGAGTGTTATTGGATAGGCAATAGGTTATATCACCATCGTCAAAACGGAGCTGACCCTGTGTTTGCGGAGTGATTTGAAACGTGCCGCTGCCATAATACTCCCGTCCGCCGTATCCGACCATGCGGATGGTTTGGGGAAGAAGTTGAGCGAATTGCCTGGCTTCCGGCCCGTTTTTGAGCGTCCCGGCAAGGGTGACATTGCCGATAGTTATTTAATGGGCGTCCCTTCGGCCGCTGTACCCCCTGCCACAGATACTGTCGTGGCATTAAGCCTTCCCAATTCTTGCAACCATTGCCTCACCAGTTCAAGCCCGCTCCGGACATTGGCGCCGACCATGTCGAATCCCTGAAGGAGCGTGGCACGGGGGCAGCGCTCCGCTACGGTGCGGTAGCTCCATCCGGTTCCGTATCCGTCATGGGTGCAGAACGGGATGATTGTTTTCCCGGCCAACGGATTTTGTGAGAGGAAGGTTGCCATCGGTTGCGGGATTGTCTGCCCCCATATCGGAAATCCAAGATAGATCGTGTCGTAGTCGTCAACATTGAAGCCTATTGGATGAATGGGCGGCAAGAAATTAGTCTCCCGCTCCCTCCGTGCCTGGCGGACAATGGTTTCAAAATCATCTGGGTACGGAGTCACGGTTTTGATTTCCTCGAGGTCCGCGCCGGTCAATTGCTGAATATATCCGGCGACAGTCCGCGTATTGTTCGTCAACGAATAGACGACTATAAGGCTCCGTCCAGGAGTGGCGGCAAAAGCCGGCACCACCGCCGCCATAATCGAACAAGCCGTGAAAAGTAATAGGATGTGTTTTTTCATGGTGTTCCTCTTTCCGATTTACGGGATGGTGAAGCCGCCGTCCACGATGATCGGCTGCCCAATAACGAAGCTGGCATAGGGACTGCACAGCCATAAGACCGCGTCGGCGATTTCCCTCGGCTCACCCAAACGACCAATCGGTATCATTTTTTCTAACTGTTCCTCGACCTCCCGGTTGCCTCCGATAAGCCTGTCCACCATAGGGGTGAGAATAACACCAGGACAAACGGCGTTGATGCGGATATTCTTCTTCGCGTAGTCCAGAGCTGCTGTGCGCGTGAGGCCAATTACCCCATGTTTTGAGGCGATGTATGCCGCCTGACCGGGGAAGCCGGTGACGCCGCCCTGCGAGGAGGTATTGACGATGGCTCCGCCGCCTTGGGTAAGCATTTGCTTTATCTCATACCTCATGCAGAGAAATATGCCGCGAAGATTGATTGCCATGGTTCTGTCGAAGTCGTCGTTGCTCATATCCGCCATGGGCACCTGTGGCGTTTGTAACGCTGCATTGTTGAACGCAGCATCCAGACGTCCATAAGTGGCAACAGTCTTGTCAACCATTGCTTGTATTTGATCCTCATTGGAGGTATCGCACTGGATCGCAAGCACCTTGTGACCAGCGTCCTTGAGCGCCTGGACGGATTTCCCCAACGCTTCCACATTGATATCCGCCATCGCCACCGAAGCGCCGGCCTCGGCGAATCCCTTGGCCGCTGCGAGACCGATACCCATGGCGGAACCAGTCACCAAAACCACTTTACCGTCATACGAAATATTCACTCAGTGTCCTTTGCTTATCAAAAGTAAGTAGGCGAAATAATAGTATTATTCACGCACATTGTTGTATTGCTCGTCGGAGACGGGTTCCAGCCAATCCACGTTTCTGCCGTCCACAGTGCCGGTAATGGCAAGGTGGGTCATGGCTATCGTGGGAGAAGCGCCATGCCAGTGCTTGACCCCTGCTGGACAGGTGACCACATCTCCGACCCGGACTTCATCCACCTTGCCCTCCCAGGTTCCGGTGCGCCCCACGCCGGAGACTATGACAAGCTGCTGTCCGGTCGGGTGGGTGTGCCAATAGGAGCGAGCGCCCGGTTCAAATGTCACCAATCCGCCAGTGGCTGGGATTCCGTCAATTACGGGAAAGAGCGGGTCGATACGAACGCTGCCGGTGAACCAATCGGACGGACCCTGGACAGACGGTCGGGTATCGGCACGGGTCACCGTCTGGTCATCTGCCGCATGGCATGTGGAGAGGGCGAGAACTGCAACGACGGCAAGGACGATAATAGAATTCTTCATTTTTTCTCCTGAGGTTATTTGTCTAATTCGGAAACGACAGAGGAAATCCATTGACGCAGCGCGGGGAGAGAAGCGTGATACCGTCCCCGGGTAATATCGAACCCCTGTAACACCCGGGAATTCGGGCATAATTTGGCGACTTTTGCGAACAACGGACCAGCCGGGGACGTACCTCTGGTACAGAAGGGAACGACGATCTTTCCTGACAAGTCGTATTCGCTGAGGAACGACATCACAGGCAGGGAGAGTGTGTAAATCCACAAAGGCGAACCAACGAGAATCATGTCATACGAATTCAAATCCGCTTTTACCGGCTTGAGAGGTGGTAAATATCCCCGCTCAAGTTCATCGCGGGTCTGGTCAACCAGCTCCTCGTAGTGGGCGGTATAGGGAGTGACAAGCTCAATTTCCTCCATGTCAAAGCCCGTATTCTCACGTATGAATTCAGCCATGGTGCGGGTGTTATTGGTCAGGGAATAGTAGATGATGATGGCCTTTTTCGGCCGTTCCGCTCCCTGTCCGGTCGGCT
This sequence comes from Planctomycetota bacterium, assembly GCA_020861125.1. Next base: position 2,986 of record JAJBSZ010000200.1, read on the forward strand.
GACCGGCATGTGCGGTCGCCGCTGCCAGTACCAGCGCAATAAGTACGAAGATGTTTCTCATGCTCAATCCTTATGGTCTGGAGATGAACTATGTTCTCTCGAAAGTGGACCTGACCGTTCGCATTGCTTCCGGGATATCGATGCCCATCGGACACCTGCACCGACAGATTCCACAATCCGTACACGCCGATGCCTGAATGCCATATACGTCCGGGATGTTGTTGTAGCGGTGCGTGGATGTCTCCAGATCCGCCGTCGCCACGTATTGGTTATAGACCCGTATGTTCCGGGCCATGGCGACGTTTTTCGGACATGGGTGGCAGTTTTCGCACCCGGTGCAGGGAATGGTGCCTTCCTGATAGGTATCGACCGCCCGCGCCAAGGTCATTTTATCTTCCGCGGTGAGCATCCCCACCGACGCGCGTGACATCAGGGCAATATTCTCCGTCACGTGTTCCATCGCGCTCATTCCGCTCAGGGCGACAGACACTTCCGGCATGTCCCACAGGTATCTGAAAGCCCAATCCACGGGCGATTGATTCGGGGCCGACTGCTTCAAGACAGCCATAACTTTTGCCGGTGGATTGGCGAGGTAGCCGCCGCTGAGCGGTTCCATGATCACGACGCCGAGTCCGCGATCCGCAGCGTAGCGAATACCCACCGTGCCTGCTTCGAATTCAGTGTCGTGATAATTATGTTGGACCTGACAGAAATCCCATTCCGGTGTGTACTGTATGACTTCCTTGAAGGTTGGAAGTTTGGTATGGAAGGAGAACCCAATCTGCCTCACTTTACCCTCTTCTTTCAGGCGAACAATTTTTTCAACTATGCGGAGTGGGAGTATCCTGTCCTTCCATGCCGCCGTCCCGGCGATATTATGCAATAAATAGCAGTCAATTACCTCCGTGCCGAGCCGCTCGAACTGCTCGGCGACGATACGGTCAAAATCACCGTCGCTTTCCATATCCCACCACGGAAATTTGGTTGCCAGGTAGACACGGTTGCGGTATCCGCCCTGATTGAGAATACGGCCGGTGATCTCTTCACTTTTGCCGCCGAGATAGACGTACGAGGTATCGACGTAATTTAGGCCGTTATCGATGGCATAATGAACCATTCTCCGGGAAAGTTCTTCGTCAATGGTGCCGTCCGGCTTGCGTGGAAGCCGCATCATACCGAACCCCAGCGGCGATACCATGACGTTCGACTTGCCCATCGGTCGATACTGTATTCCCGCCGATCGGTTTCGTATTTCAAGGCGATTCTCGGTTGAAAGACCGCCTTCCGAGGCCTTGGCAGTACCACCATTTCCGATCATGGCTCCAGCAGCGACGAGCGCAGCTGACTTAAGAAAGTCTCTTCTGTTCATGGTATCTCCCTTCTTGCGATATCCTGAAAACACGGGTTTATCCGGATGGGCCTCCAAGTACCGGATACCCGGCGACCATGGCCTTCCTGGGTCAGAGTCCTTTCCCGGTCACCTACCGCTGGCTTGTTGTACCCATGCCGCGACCTCTCTCTGGGAAGATGCGGCGGCCCCGCCCCGAATTGCCAGACCATTCGTAACAGTTGCTTGCGGGCACACTCTCTGGATGTCGCCGGGTCCACGGCCTAATCCGCTGCCTTCGTGCGTGCAGAAAGGCAGGATGGTTTTTCCGGAAAAATCGTACTGCTCCAGGAAGGTGAATACCGCCATGGGCAAGGTGCCCCACCAATTGGGGTAGCCGAGATAGACGGTGGAGTATGTCTCCATGCCGCTCACGGTCGCGGCGAGCGGCGGACGAGCGTCTTCGCTTTGCTCCCTGCGGGCGATATCGATGGTTTCCTGGTAGCTTTCTGGATACGGTGTCGCGGGCGCAATGTTGAACAGGTCGCCGCCAACCTCTCCGTGAATAAACTCCGCGACGGAACGCGTGTTTCCGGTCTTCGAAAAATACGCCACAAGCACTTTTCCGCCCCCGCCGTTACTCTGTCCACGATTTTGATCCTGGGCAAAAACTTTCGCGCCGCCCAGATAGAGGGCTCCGGCGCCGAGCGCGATTGCCTTCAAAAATTCCCTTCTTTCCATGATAATCTCCTGTGATGGTTGTCGTGTTACCTTATGAATTGACCTTTTCCTCAAGGACCTCGGGCTTGACCGAATCATCGACGTCCAATTTACCGGCCAATCCGGATTTGAATTCCGTAAGCGATTGCCCAAGAGAACGGGCTATGCCTGGAAGACGCTTGCCGAAGAGAAGTAGCGCAACCAGACCGATCACCACCCATTCCACCCCACCCGGCATACTGGCGAATGCCAGCGGCATTGACATATGCATTAAAAGCCTTCCTTTCCAGGGTTTGGCAGCCCCACTGGCCATACCGTAAGCCGCAGCGCCGCAACCAATAGTTTTTTTTATCTCCTTTAACCGGTAAAACATCAATTCCAACCACCACAGAC
>JAJBSZ010000077.1 GCA_020861125.1 Planctomycetota bacterium
AAGGAAAAACCGCACCGAGGGTGCACCCAACCCTCCGGGAGTACGGACGGGACGTGTCTCGGGGACTACCATTTCTTCCACACGGGAGAGATGGCGGTCCCCTTTTTTTGTTGGTGGCGGAGCGTCAGTATAACGTATTTCTGTTCATGTAGTTACGAAGCAATCGGCGGTTGTGGGCCGTGGCCTGGAGGACGGCGATGACGATGCAGACGACGTGCCACGGCGGCAGCAGGAAGCCGCCGATTCCGAGGGTGACGAGCCAGATCACCACCAGGAACAATTCCACCGCCGCTCCCAGCAAACCCAGCAGGAGGGAGTTGTAAAACAGGCCGAAGCCGCCCAGAAAAAAGGTGAGCACTGCGGCCACGAGCACGCTTTTGGACTGGAGCTGCACTTCTATGGGTTGTGATTCCATGCGGTCTTTCTTTCCAAACAACCCCCACCGGTTAGAGAAAAATCATGTACAGCGAGCCGGCGGCCGCCAGGACGCGGACGATGCCGCCGAAATGCCGCTTGTCCAGCCGGCCGGACACCACGCCGCCGAACAACACCCCCGCCACCAGAAGGGGCGCCAGCAAAGCGTTGAGGCGCAGGGTGTCGGCGGTGAGAAAGCCAAGGGAGGCGCTCAGGGGAATCTTCAGGGCCGACACCACCAGATAGCACCACACCACGGTGCCGATGATCTCCTTGACCTCGAGGTTGAGGGAAGCGAGGTACACTCCCCAAATCGGGCCGCCGCTGTTGGTCAACATGCTGACCAGCCCGGCGAAGGTGCCGAGGCAGGCCGCGTACCAGGTCCGGACCTTGCCCCGGCCGCCGGCCGGACCGAGGGCCAGAGCGGGGTGGCGGGCGACGTACCAACCGAGGGCCACCACCACCGCCATGAGGATGCCGATGAGACGGCGGAGCACGGGTTCGGCGCCGGTGCCGTAGGCGGCGGCGATGGCGGCGGCCAGCCGCCAGCCGGCGAGGGTGCCGAGGACGCCCCAGGGCAGCGCCTTGACGAGGGGCCCCATGGACACCTTTTGCCGGTAGCGGACGATGGCCACGATATCGCCCAACAGGGACAGCGGCACCACGAACCCGAGGGCAGGGCCGGCGCCGAAGCCGCTGGCCAGAAGCGGGGTGAGGACGATGCCGATACCGATGATGCCGGTTTTGGAGAAGCCGAGGATAAAGGCTCCGAGTCCGGCGGTGACGGCTTGCCAGAGGGTGAGTTCGAGCCCGAAGATGGTCATGGTCATGCCGAAACCGGCCGCCTTATCATAACGCTTCCCGGCGCCGCTGCCGGCGGCCGGGAAGGGGAAAACAGTGCCAGGGGAGGGCCGCTGGAATTATTCGGCGACGTCGTACACCTCCACCACCGCCGGTCCGTCCTCGATGTCGCCGGCTTTTTTTGCCTCGGCAAAGGCGCGCATGTGGGCGGAGGCGCCGTGGGCCTTCAACGCCTCGCGGCTGGTCCAGCGCTCGAAATACAGCAGGTCGACGTCGTTCTCGGTGGAGGCGTACAGGGTATAGAACAAGCAGCCTTCCTCCTTTCTGGTCGCCTCGATGCACGGCTGGGCGGCCTGGATGAAGGCGTCGCGTTTGCCCGGTTTGGCCTTGCATTTGGCCGCTACGATGATCATGGTTGTCTCCTTTTCTATAGAACCCAGCCCGTGAAAAAACCCTGGCGGTCGCCCGTCGGGACTTCCCCCGGTCACCTTCCATCAAAGCAACAGCGCTTCCACCCCCGACGGGTCGAACACCGGGATGCCGGCGGTCCGGTGCACCTCCTGCCGCTCGGCGAAGGAGTCGTCGATAAACACCGCCCGCGGGCCGTGGATATAGGCCGATTTGGGCCGGTCGTCCGGCACCGCCACCACCGCGTCGAACAAGTGGCGCAGCCGCCGGTCGGTCAGGGCCGCCTCGAGGTCGCCGTCGTGGCGCGACAGCACCACCAGTCTAAGGTTCCGGTTCAGGCATTGGTAGAGAAATTTCACCAGCTCGGTGTTGATCTCGTTCCGGATCACCAGGGTGTCGTCGAAGTCGACGTAGACGGTATCGTACTCGTAGGCGGTGCGGTAGGCGCTTTGCAGTGCCCGGTCGTAGCGCAGCCCGGGCAGGGCGTTGGCCAGGATTTCCACCGGCTGATCCATACGGTCGTACAGGGCCAGCAGCGGCAGGTTGATTCCCTTGCCCCGCTGGAAGCCGGAGCTGCCGGCGATGCGGGCGCCGATCTCCAGGAGCACCGGCTCGCCGTCCCGGTTCTCCCGGGCCTGGAAGAACCAGGCGCCGCGCAGCGGCAGGTGGCGGTTGATGACAGCGCCCATCGCCGCCAGGGCCGGGTTGTCCGCCTCCCGGCAGGCGACGCTGATCCCCCGCTGCACCCGCAGCCGCTCCCGGGCCGACAGGAATCGCAGCCGCCCGTCCCGATCGGTGAAGCAGTCGACGGTGAACTCACGGCCGGGCAGATACTCGAGGATCAGGTCGTCCGGCGCCCGGCGCAGCCGCTCCCGCGCCGCCGCCAGGTCGTCGACCCGCACCGCCCCCTGGCTGCCCTGGCCGGCATCCGGCTTGATGAACAGCGGGAAGTCCGCCTCCGTCAGATCCGCGGGACGGTAGCGGGCGGGAAGGGGCAGGAGGGTGGCGAAATGGCTGGCGGTGGCGGTTTTGGAACGGCAGATGCGGCAGGTGGCGAGGGGCGGAGCGACCACCCTGGCGGCCAGCCGCCCGTCTGCCTGCAGTGCCGCCAGCGCCACGACCGCGTCATCATGGGCGGGGAAAACGTATTGGATACGGTATGTTTCGACGGCCCGGACCACGCGGTCGGCAAAGTCCCGGTCGCCGACGAACGGGATGGTCTCGAAGTAAATCCGGTAGACGTAGCGCCCGTGATCCGGCCGGGAGGAGGCGCCGTAGAGGGTGACCTGCCGGCTGTGGCAAAGGGCCCGGTGCAGCTCCAGGCCGATCTCGGTGCCGCAGGGGAAAACCAGCACATTGGGCATCCGGTGTCCTTTACCGCCACACTTCCGGCCGAGGGATCGACCGGCGGGGGCGGGTTAGAGATAGCGTTGCAGTTGTTCCGCCAGTTCCCGGGGGTCGCATTTGGGGATAAACCCGTCGGCTTCCACCTCCGAGGCGCGGTGGACCATGCTGTCGTTGGTGATGGAACTGTGCAGCAGCACCGGCAGGACCCGCAGGTCCGAGTCCTGCTTGATATGGCTGGCCAGGGTGTAGCCGTCCATCCGCGGCATCTCGATGTCGGACAGCACCAGGTCCAGCCGGGCGAAGATGCTTTCCCCCGCCCGCTCGGCCTCGTTCTTCAGGTTGGTGACGAGTTCCCAGGCCTCGAGCCCGTCCCCCGCCTCCAGGACGGTAATGCCGGCCGCGGACAGGGCCTTGCGGGTCCGCTTCCGGATCAGGGGCGAATCCTCCACCAGGAGGATCCGGGCTTCCCGCCGCCGGTCGGGGCGCACCTGATCGAGGGTCACCTCCATGTCGGAGTAGAGATGCAGCACCTTGCCGACGATCCGCTCGAAATCGAGGACAAAAGCCACCTGCGCTCCGCCCGATCCGTCCGCGGTGGCGGCGGCCGCGGCAGCGCCCAATCGGGCCGGGCGGGCGGCCAGATCCGTCAGCGTGCCCTGGAGCCGGGAAAGGAGAATGGTGCCCACCACATAGTCGAACTGCAGCCGGCCGCCGGTGGTGGGCGGGGGCATGATGTCCGACCAGGAGATATAGGATACCCGCTCCACCGACGACACGAGGAATCCCACCGTCTTGCCGGAAAATTCGCTCACCAGGACGATCTGCTCCCATTCCGGCCGGCGCTGTTCCTCGGTCATGAGGCCCAGCACCACCCCGAGATGCACCACCGGTACGGTGGTATCCCGCAGCAGCATCATGCCGGCGAAGCCGGGAGGCGAGCCGGGCACCGACCGGAGGGCCGGGAGGGGGACGAACTCGCGTGTCTTGAAGGCGTTGATGGCGAAGACATGGGACCGGATCCCGTCGCCGTCCGGCGCCATGACGGTAAAGTCGATCATGCCCACCTGGTTGGAGCCGATGGATACCACATCCACCTGACGGGAACTGTCCGCCTGGCGGGCGCCGGCGTCGCTGAAGGCTGGGGAGGCGGGGGTGGAGACCTTCTCCGTCAGACGCGATACCTCCAGCACCAGGCCGATGCCGCCGGCAGGCAGGATGGCGGCGCCGGCCACCAGGTCGGTGCGGGCCAGCGGGCCGTCCAGTGCCCGGACCACCACGTTGGACGACCCGATGGTTTCGTCCACCAGCACCGCCGTCAACCGGTCGTCCAGCTCCACCACCACCAGCACGCCGTCCTCAGGCGCCTGAACGCCACCCTCGATACCGAACTCGCGCCCGATGAAGAGGACGGGCAGGATGACCCCACGGATGGACACGATGGTGCCCCGGCCCTCGACCGTGCTGATGTCCGCCCGGCTCGGCCGGAAGCATTCGCGCACGTTCGACACCGGCAGGGCGAGGATGTTTTCCCCGACCCGAACCAGCATGGCGTCCACCGCCGCCACCTGCAGGGGGAAGCGCATCCGGACGGTGGTGCCCCGGCCCTTGGCGGTGTGGATCTCCACCTTGCCCCGGAGGCTGTCGATGGATTTCCGGACGATCTCCATGCCCACGCCGCGCCCGGACAAACCGGTGAGTTCCCGGGCGGTGGAGAGGCCGGGCAGGAACACCAGTTCCGCCAGTTCCTCGTGGCTGAGACTGGCGTCGGGGGCGATTTTTCCCATCGCCGCCGCCTTGGCGCGGATCGCCTCGAGGTCGTAGCCCTGGCCGTCGTCCCCCAACTCGATGACGATGTCCGAGTTGGTGCGGCAGGCGGATACGGTGACGGTGCCGCGCTCCGGCTTGCCGGCCCGGCGGCGCACGTCGGCGGGCTCGATGCCGTGATCCACCGCGTTGCGGATGATATGGATGAGGGCGGCGGACAGGCTTTCGACGATGGAGCGGTCCACCATGGTGTCGATGCCGGTGAGGTCGAGATCCACCATCTTCCGGCTGGCGCGGGCGGCTTCGGCGGCGGCCCGGCGCACGGCCATGAACAGCGGCCGGATCGAAGTCATGCGCAGGGAATTCGCCAGTTCCTGCAGGCGGCCGCAGGCCCGGCTCAGGTTCACGGCATGGAGAGGCAGGCCCTCCGGACCGCCGGCGCCGGCGGTAATGTACGACCCGATGAGAGATACCTCGCCCACCAGTTCCAGCAGCTCGTCCAACCGGGCGACATCCACCGGAACCGATTTAACCTTGGTGTCCTCGACCGGTTTTTCCACCACATCGGGCGGACCCGCGACCCCGGCCGTTCCGGCCCCGGCCTCCCAGATACCGGTTCCCTTTCCGTCGGTCGCGGCGGCGGTCGTCAGCGG
>JAJBSZ010000336.1 GCA_020861125.1 Planctomycetota bacterium
CCCACCGAGACGATGCAATCGTAGCTGCCGTCCACCAGCCGCCGGTTGATCTCCACCCGGATCGGCGTGTCGAGGAGACCGCCCGACACCTCGCGCACGAAGGACCCCGGCACGTCGCCCAGGTAGGTGACGTCCTCCCGCCAGCGGTGTTCGATGAAAGCCGCGTGGGGCACCTCCGGGTACATGCGGTCCATCTCCTCCCCGGTCATGGCGATGTGGGTGCCGAGGGCGGGCATGACGTCGATGGCGGCGTCGGGCAAGAGGTCGAAGATCATCTTGGTGATGGGGCCGGCGTAGGAGTTGAGCCGGCTGATGTCAGGCGGCAGGATCAGCACCCGCTTGGGCGGGGCCTCGGCCGCGAGCCGGGCCGCGAGCATCTCCTTGATGGCGGCGTCGGGGAGACCACCCGGTTCCGTCGCCTCCTGGAATGCGAAGTTCATGGATTGCTCCTTTCGGGGAAGCGGTTGTGAACGGCCGGGTCACCCCCGGCCGAGATCGCGCACCAGGTTGGTCGCCGCCATGCGGCCCATCTTCTCGGTGGCGCCAACGGTGGAGGCGGCGGAATGGGAGCCCATGACCAGGTTGTCCAGGGCGTACCACGCCGGATTGGCGGGCGGCTCCTCCTCGAAGGCATCGATGCCGGCGCCGTAGATGCGGCCTTCCTGCAGCGCCGCCAGTAGCGCCGCCTCGTCGACGATGCCGCCCCGGGCGGTGTTGACCAGCACCGCCGTCGGCTTCATCATGGCCAGTTCCCGGCTGCCGATGAGGGACTGGGTCTCCTCCGTCAGCGGCACGTGCAGGCTGATGAAATCCGCCCCGCGGTAGATTTCCTCCGGCGTCGCCCGCGTCACGCCGGCGGCGGCGGCGTAGGCGTCGTCCCAGAATACGTCGTGGGCCATCACCCGCATGCCGAAGCCTTTGGCCCGCGCCACCATGCCCCGGCCGATGGCGCCCATGCCGAGGAGGCCGAGGACGCGGCCGTTGACGTCGAGGGTGGTGACTTTCGACCAGTCGCGGCGCCGGCACATGGCGTCCGTTTGCGGCACCCGCCGCGCCACCGCCAGCATGAGGGCGAAGGCGTAGTCGGCCACGGCGTCGGCGTTGGCGCCGACGGTGCGGGAGACCTTGATGCCGCGGCGTTCGCAGGCGGCGAGATCGATGTTGTCGACGCCGACGCCGTACTTCGCCACCGCCTTGAGCTTGGGCGCGGCGGCGATCACCGTGGCGTCCAGCGGGTCAACGCCGATTACCACCCCGTGGCAGTCGGCGAGGGCGAGGGCCAGGCGGTCCCGGTCGAGGATGCCGCCGCTGTCGTTCACCGCCACCTCAAGGCCGGCATCGGTGAGGATGGCGAAGGCGCCGGGATCGCTTTTGCCGAATGAACGGGGGGTGACCAATACCTTCATGTTGTCTCCGTCTGGATGGGTGGTGCGCTAGCGTTCGCCGGCGCCGTGATAGCATTCGAGATAACGGTCATATTTCCGCCGGTAGCCGTCGCCAGCCTCCGGCCGCGGCTGGACGCAGGCCAGGGCCTCGTCGCCGAAGTCGCGCGGGTCGGCCAGGGCGCCAGCGGCATACAGGGCCAGGGCGGCGCCGCCCAGCATCGAGGCGTGGGCGTTGTCCGACAGGAACAGCTCCCGCCCAAAAATATCCGCCGCCATCTGGGTCCAGCCGGCGGAATTCAGGATACCGCCGGAAAGGATGATGCGGTCGGGATTGCCGGCCAGGGCGGTGAGGATTTCGTAGCACTGGTAGACGTTGAACAGGATCCCCTCCGACACCGCCCGGAACAGGGCGGGTGCGTCGTCTCGGCCGGTGAGGTCCTGAAAGCCGCCGCGCCGGGTGTCCTGCCAGCCGGGGCAGCGTTCGCCGAAGAGAAACGGCAGAAACACCGGCGTCCGCCCCGGGTCCAGGAGATCCGCCTCCAACTGCCCGAACGACCAGGTGTCGCCGAGAAGCGTTTCCTTGAACCAGTTGACGCAGTTGCAGGCGCCGTTGGTGGCGGCGCCGGACATCCACTCCTCGACGCCGACATAGCACCAGGTGGCGGGCGGGTCGGACAGGATGGGGCGGTCGGTGGTGAGGCGGATGGCGGCCGAGGTCCCCACCGAAAAGGTCATGCGGCCGGGCCGCATGGCGCCGTTCCCCACCTGATTTAGGGCCCCGTCGGAATGGGGGGGGATCACCGGAATGCCGGCGGCGACCCCCAGGAGCTCGGCGCCGGCCGGGGTGAGCGGCCGGAAGCTCCGGTACTCCACCAGTTCCCCCAACTGTTCCGGCCGGAGGCCGCAGCGGTCGAGGATGCCGTCGTCGTAGCGGAGTTCGTGGGTGTTCAGCAGGCCCATGCCGGAGACGATGTTCCGCGTCTCGTAGCGTTCGCCGGTGAGGTGGAAAAAGTTGTAGCCGCCCTGGCTGCAGAAATACTTGCCGGCCGGATCCAGGCCGTTCTGCCGCATGTAAAGGATGGCGTAGGGCGAATAGGTGATGTTGGGCATGCAGCCGGTGTGGCGGTAGATCTCCCGGGCGGCGGCCGGATCGTCGCGGATAGCGCGGCAGATGCTGTCGGTGCCGGTGAAATTCCAGAGGTAGGCGGGGCTGACCGGCCGCATCCGGGTGTCGCAGGCCAGGATGCTGTGCCAGACGCCGCCCACCGACACCGCCGCGATATCCTGACCGGCCGCCACCTTCCGGCCGAGTCGCATGGTAGCCGTGAACACCGCCTGAGCGTCGTGCACGCCGCCGGCGTCGATGTCGGGGCCGTAGTTCTCGCTCTCCACTGCCAGCACCCCGGCGTCGCTGTCGTAGAGAAGCGCCTTGGCGGCACTGGTGCTGGATTCCAGGATCAAGACCTGCATAGGCTGCCCTCGATTCCGTGTAAATGTCAAAAAGAGCTGATGCGTTGAAATAGGGGTTGCCGGTGGCGGCAGAAAACGGTCAGGGTGTAGTGTGCACGGTGTCGTAGGAGTTGCGCGGAGTATACAACTGTCATAGTAGCATGTCAATTTTAAAAGCTGGGAAATTTGACTTGCCGGTTTCGGCACGTATACTGACACGGTCGCCCCGGCCGTTGCCGCCCGTTTATATGGCCCGTACCGCCGGGCTTCCGGTCGGCATGCCGGAAAACGGCGGTGAGAACCTCCGGCTGGCGACCGCCGATCTTCCCGGCTGGCGGTATTCCCGGGGAATCGCTGCGCTTCCGGTTGTTGGTAGTGTATCCCATTGCCGGCCGGTCTGGGGAAAGTATTTGGCCGAGGCGTGGCGGAGTTGCCGCATTGGCCGGTGGGGCTTGCGGGAAGGAGTGGGATAGGAACCATGCAGTCACTGGATCGCCTGCCCAGGGAATCCGCCCGCGAGTACGCGTTGCGTTTCCTCAAGCACAACATCATTAATATGCACCTGAAACCCGGGGTGATGATCAGCGCCGCCGAGCTGGCCGAGGTCACCGGCATCTCCCGCACGCCCATCCGGGAGGCGATGCAGGAATTGGCGAAGACCGGGATCCTGGAGATCTTTCCCCAGGCTGGCAGCCGTATCCGCTACATCGACTACGGCGTCATCCACGAGTCCAGCTTCATCCGCCTGACCCTGGAATTGGCGGTGGTGGAGCAGGCCTGCGGCGCGCTGCGGCCACGGGATGCGTTGGCCTTCGAGGACATTCTGGACCTGCAGGAAAAATGCGTGGCCCGCGGCCACACCGATGAATTCCTGGCGCTGGACCACCAGTTCCACCGCCAGATCTTCCTCATGACCGACAAGGCCATGACCTATCAGGTGCTCGAGGGCTGTCTGTGGCATTTCGACCGGCTGCGGACCATCTCGTTTACCGCCGTGGCGGTGGAGCGGTTCGTGCAGGATCACCGGGAGATCTACGAGATGATCCGGAGCGGCGACAAACGGGGCGCGAAACGGCTGGTGACCCAGCATCTGACCCGCTACCGGGAGGACGAGAAGGTTATCCGGGCCAAGTATCCGGAATATTTCGCTCCCTAGATTTGTCCCGACGAAGCGGTCACACGGTAAGGGAGGAGATATCCGGTTATGCCGACGCGAAACCATTCAGGGGCCGGGTACGCACTGAGCGTTCCCGGCCCCCGTAATTAATACCAGAAATACCAAGAAAGGAGTGGCGGATTCGCGTTGCCAGAGGCTGCGCGGAGACCGGTGCGGTTCCGCGAAGAAACCACCGCGGGCTCTGAGGCTCTAGCAGTTTTCCCGCAGCGCCATCGTGAACCCGTCCCCGTCGGCCACCGCCGCCACCGCCGTTACCGGGTGGCTGAAACCGGCGAATACCCCGCCGCCGAGAAGGAACTCGCAGGCCGCGTCGGCGGTGTCGGCGGTGAAAGCCGAACAACGGCTCGCGGTGGGCACCGAGTCCTCGTAGGTGGAGAGGTGCAGCACCGTCCCCGGTTCCAGGGAAAACGACCGCACGTCCAGGCCGTCGGCGCGCACGGTGCCGAGCCAACCGGTATGGCTGTCGGCGGTGACGGCGGCGACGATGCGGGGCGTCGAGTAATCGTCCTTTTCGTAATCCATGGCCAGAAGCGACAGGGCGATGGCATCCCTCAGGGGCATGCCCATGGTCACCTTTTCGGCGATGGGGTCGGTATGGGACCCGTTGGCGAGGATGGCGGTACCGCCGACGATGCGGGCGCAGTTGTAAGCGATGTACGGGTTGCGGGCGACATCGGTCTCATGCCCGGGTTTCGGCACGATGGCGACGCCGCGACCGTCGCCGGCGGCCACCGCCATGCGGTTGGGAAAACTCCGGGACGACACCCGGTAGAGGGCGGCCGGCTTGCCGCCGGGCGTGACCGCCACGGCCACGATGCGGCCGAGATACCGCTGTTCCATTGGTTGTCTTCTCCTTTGGGGAAAGCCGGGTCGACACGGCCATGCCGCTTCGACCTCCAGGATAGCCGATGCGGACGCCCGTTTGATTTTTCGTTCGGAGGATTGTACGGCAATGCGGCGGTGTTCGCCAGATCGTTTCCCCGGGCATTCTTCCAGTTGACAGGGAACGCCCTGCGGTAGTCGCGCTGTCTGCCGGTTAGGCGGAACTTCGAAAGGAACCATGGTGGTATTGCGAATGGTAGGTGTAGCGACCTCGCAGCCGGGAGCGCCACCGGAAAGTCACCGCCAGGGACCAGAGCCATCAGCCATCGCCGGTTACGAGGAAAAACCCACCGGGCCCACTAGCGTGGGGGCCCGACCCTCACGGGTAGGCGCGGCGCGCGGGGTGATGGGAACCGGCTTGGGCGACCGACGCGGCTGCCACCATATACCCTCCGAGCGGAGGGGCGCTGGGGGTTTCCGCACCGCAAACGCACAACTCGCTGCGCTCTTGTGCTCCATGCGGAAGCCGCGCGGGTCACTTCCGTATCGCAAC
>JAJBSZ010000182.1 GCA_020861125.1 Planctomycetota bacterium
GCTCACCGCCTTTTTCCTCGGCGGCGCCATCGGCTACGAACGGCAATACCGGCAGCGCACGGCCGGCCTGCGGACCAACGTTTTGGTGGCGCTGGGGGCCGCCGTGTTTGTGGACATGGCCAACCGGCTCTACGGCCATGAAGGTGCCATCCGGGTGGCAGCCTACGTGGTGTCGGGCATCGGATTTCTCGGCGCCGGCGTCATCATGCGTAACGATGGCAATGTCCTCGGCCTCAATACCGCCGCCACCCTCTGGTGTTCGGCGGCGGTCGGCGCCTGCGCCGGCGGTGATCTCCTCCTGGAAGCGGCCATGGCTACGGTGTTCATCCTGGCGGCCAATACCCTCCTGCGACCGGTGGCGGGGTCCATCAACAAGAAATCCGTTGCCCTGACCGACCTCGAGTGCGAACCGGCCATCTATGTCATCGCCGGCCAGACCGACGGGCAGGCGGTATTGGAAATGCTCGAAGAGGCCCTGGAAAAACGGGGGCTGTCCGCCCGACGGCTCGACGTGCATTCCTTTGGCAATGATGCGGTGGAGATCGAGGCCGTTCTCGACTCGCCGTCCACCGACGTTGCCGATCTGGACGATCTGGTAGACGGACTCGCGCTCTCGCCCCTGGTGAGCCAGGCCTTCTGGAGCCGGGGGGTGGATGAAAAATAGGCCGACGGCCCGGTGTCCGGTGGGACGGAAAAGGGGGAAGAATGGAATGGAACGCGGGTATGACCAAACGCCGGGTGGCGTGCCGGCATAGCGGCCGCCTCCTGCCCGTAACCATTTGGTACCCGACCACCCAATCGGAGTCGGTCCGTCGCGAAGGCATATATACCCTGTCGGCGGCGGTGGACGCGCCGCCGGCGGGGGAAGGCCTGGGGATCGTCATTGTCTCGCACGGCAGCGGTGGCAGCGACACCAACCACCACGACTGGGCCGAAACCCTCGCCCGGTCAGGGTTCGTGGTGGCTGCGCCCCGACATCTCGGCGACAGCCACGATTGCAACCATGGCATGGGCAGCCGCGACCAGCTCCTGGAGCGTCCCCGGCAGCTCCGCGCCGCCCTGCATGCGGTCCTTGACGACCCGCAGATCGGTTCCCGCATCGATCGCCGGCGGGTGGGCGCTCTGGGGTTTTCCGCCGGCGGATACACCTGTCTGATCCTGTTGGGTGCTCACCCCGAATTTTCCCGGTGGAAGGATTACTGCCGCCGGCATCCCACCTCGGTGGTGTTGTGTCCGGTCGGCCGAGCGCCGACCGCCCTTACCGCCGCGGACTGGCACGACGTCCGCGAACCGCTGATCCGATCCGCCGTGCTCATGGCTCCCTTCGCCCTGCCGTTTTCCGCCGCCACCCTGGCCACTATCGACGTGCCCATCCGCCTTTACCGGGCGCGGGACGAATCCGTCGCCCGCAATCCGGCCAACGCCGACGCGGTTGCCGACAACCTGGGGTTCCCGGCGGAGGTGGTGACGGTGGCGGGTGATCACTACGTGTTTATCGCGCCGGTGGAGGATGCGCTGGCGCGTAAGTATTCCGCCTTCTACGTCGATGCTGACGGTGTCGACCGGCGGCGGATCCATGCCGGCATCGGCACGGAGATCGTCGACTTTTTCCGCCGCACTCTCCCCGCCTCCCGGGCGTAACGGTTACCATTCCGTGCCCGGCGTGTCGCCATACCCCCCGTAGCCACTCCAGCCGGGACGGTTGCCGCCGGCGGTGGGGAAGAGTAGGGGATCCCGGCTTCCGGGACCGCCGGACCCGATTTCCCACCACGATCCAGAGGGCGGTGAGCTGCCGGCGGAGCCGGACCCGTAGAAGGAATAGCCGGCCATCGGATCGGCCACCTGGGCCGACGGAACCGTGGATTCGGGCGGGCTGGAAGCCACCGTTGCTGTGGGAGTGAGGGCGGCGCCTCCCAGATCGGGGGAAAGGGAAAACAGGCTGCGCCCGTCGTAGCGGCCCGGGTTGACGGAATCACCACCGCAGGCGGCGGTGGAGACGGCGGCGGCGCTGACGCGCTGGGCCGGCATAAGATCCAGAATGCCCGCCCGTTCCCGGGCGTCCAGTTGTTCCAGATAGCCGCGGGCCCAATTTTGCCAGGTATGCAACAGCACCTTGGCGGCAACCTGGCGCTGATGGCGCCGTTTGGCCTGGTCCCGGCGGTCTGGCGGCGACCAGAGAATGAGATCGGAGTTGGGCGTGGGGGCGTGCAGTTCGAGGATCCGTTCCCAGTAGGCCCGGGCGCCGTCCCGATCCAGGTTGACGTAATAACAGATCTCTCCCAATCGGTAGAAGCTGGGGGCGCCTTCATGCAGGCGCCAGTCGGCGCCGGCCTGGTCCAGGGCACGGCCGTACCACTCCACCGCCTGATCCACCAGATTCTTGGCGCGCAGGCGGTCCTCGGGCGTGCGCGCCGCGCCCAGCACCGCCATGCCCTCGGCATGGTAGGACTCGCCCAGCAGGTGCATGAGGTCGATCCGCTCCGGCGCCCGTTCCCGGGTCTGGATCGCCACCTCGCGGGCGGTGCGGTAGGCGCCGAGATCGATGTAAGCCAGCACCATATCGGTCCAGGCATCCACGAACTCCGGATCTTCCTTCACCGCCAGCCAGTAGTACTGGAGCGCGTCGGCCGGTTGTTCCTGCCGCATGAGGTTTATGGCCATAAGGTAATACAGCCAGGAACGGTTGGGGTCGCGGAGTGCCGATGCCTCGGTGGCGGTGATGTCGTTGCCGTCACCTGGATCGGGTGTACGGGTCGGCTCACCTGCCACCTCATCGGGATCGACCGCCGCGGCCGCTTCCGGTTCCGGTGGGGCGGTGGGGGTCAGGCGGCGCAGTTCCCGGGCCATGTTGCCGGCCAGGTCGATGGCGGTCACCCGGAGGAGGGCAGAGCCGTCACCCTCCGGCAGTTTCCAGTGGTGGCTGCCGGATGCCGGCTGTTCCCGGGCTATCACCTGCCAACTGCGGCCGCCGTCGTGGGTGGAGGCCAGGGTAACGGGCGCGTCGCCGAGATGTTCGTCCGTCACTGTCCAGGTAATTTTGACCGTATCGCCAGGCAGGACTTCTTGGTCGGCATCGGGTTCCAGAACCGTCACCACCGGCGGCAGGGTATCGACCACCACCACCGCCTGGGCCGCGGTGCTGGCATCGGGCGGGAAAACCACCCGGCCGCCGACCACCGGTCGGCTGGTAAACTGGTAAACCCCGTCCGTCGCGACGGTCACTTCGCGGAGAAACCGGATGTCGCCGTCGGGGCGGACCGTCCTTTGGCAGGGACCGATGGATTCCCAGTCGCCGTCCTCGGTGCTCCGCTGGAACAGCACGGAATTTTCCGCCTGACGCGATTCCTCGTCCACCGGGGCGACCGACACCACGAAGGTGTGACTGGCGACATAGGTATGAAGGTCACCGCCCGCGGCGGTGAGACCAACCGTCGCCAGGAGGAGGATAAAGGCGGCAAAAGGTGGCAACCCTCTCATAATGCGAACTCCTTCGACGGATGCGCGGGTTCATGGTACATGATATAGGTATTATCGACCGGTGATGCCGCGCTTCTGTTCCGGGATTCACCCTTGGCGGCGGTGGTGCAGAACAGACGGCAGATTCCGCCGGCGAGTCCAGAATTATTTGCCGGTCGCGGCATATTCTGCCGGAAGGTAAGGTTTTCCCTTCGTTTTGTATATCTTTCGAAAATTCAATGGAATGCATAAGTTAAACCAGGGCGGAAGCCGGGGCCTTCGAGCGGCGCCGATGATGCCGGCAGAATCCGGCGCCGATGGTGGCTTCGCCAGCACTGCCGGCGGTTGGTTGCCGGATGTCCGGTGGTGTCCACTGACCTGGTCCAAGACCGCCGTAACCCTGTGAGCCAGCATCCCGTGGCCGGCGGCGGGTGGACACCCCCGGGAAAGAGGGGTTGAAGAAACCGGAAAAAAATCGAATCGCCTGGGAGGTTATGGCCTGCGGTTTGCGACTTCACCGGTTACGGAGAGACAGCCGGAGCCCTAAATTCCCCGGCAGGAGGAGATGGCAATGCGGATTGATGACTATTCGTCCATGGCGGAATATTACGCCGAACTGGCCCGGCAAAGGGCGATCATGGGCCAAACGGCAACCGGTGTGGCCGTCACCGAAGCCGCGACGGCCGCGGTCGGTGGGTTCGCCTCCACGCTGGCTATGGTGAACGGTGCGACGGACAATGCTTCGGCGGCTGTCACCGCACCGCCGCCGCCCCCACCGCCGTCGACAACGGTGGTCGAGGAAACGGAGGAGACGGAGAGCGAGTATAACGCCCAGGAAGACAATTCCCGCGCCGCTTTCCGTCAGGCCCCCGCCCAGGCAAGTTCCCATGACCTCCTCAGCTCACTGGAAAAGTCCTCGCCCGGAGCGGGCGGGTCGGCAGCCGTAGCGGATCAATTCCGCCGCGACGAGGACGGCGATCCCGCCTCGGCCGCGGTTACCCAGTATCTCTCGCGCCTGGTGCATACCGCCTACCAGATGTGACAGGATACGTGTCCGGGATTGATGCCGGGCGTGGCGCCTGCCGTCGCAAGGGGATAAGGGGTATCGGGTCGGCGTTCTCTCCACAGGCCGTACCGACAGGACCGCTACGCTGTGGGTGAAGGACGGGCCGCCTCTGCCGTTAGGTCCCCAGCCGTCTTCCTGATTGCCCACCGATTTCCGGCTGTTCGCGCCTGGCCTTCAGGAAAAACCCTTGTTGCCATGGCGCGGCCGGATATACTTTTTCTCTTGGTTGGGCTTGACCGGCGTTCATCATGAACGCCGGTTTTCAGTTATTGCCACCGGTGCCGTGGCGCTGGTTCCCAAGGGGGAGGTCGGTCGATTATGCTCTATATGGGCCTTGATGTCGGAAGCCTGTTTGTCGGGATGTGTCTCATCGATGAAAACCAGCAGGTGGTTTCCTCCGCCTATCGCCGCCATGCCGGCGAACCGGCGGCCACCGTCCGCGCCATCCTCGCCGACTGCCCGCTGGACGACGTCGCCGCCGTGGTGCGGACCGGCGCTGGCGCCAACGGCATCAACCTGATCGGTGGTGACAGCATTGACCCGGTGGTGGCCGGGGTGGAAGGGGTCCGCGCCCTGGTTCCCGACGCCAGGAACATCATCCAGATCGGCGGCGGCTCCTTCAGCCTCACCCGGCTGGCCGACGACGGCAGCTACCAGCGGAGCGCCATCAATTCCGCCTGCGCCTCCGGCACCGGCGCCTTTCTCGATCAACAGTCCCTGCGGCTGCAGGTGCCGCCGACCGAACTGGCGGACCGGGCCATGCGCTACGACAAGCGGCCGCCGGCGGTGGCGACTCGCTGCGCCGTGTTCGCCAAATCCGACATGATCCACCTGCAGCAGGAAGGATTCACCGTCGACGCCAT
>JAJBSZ010000070.1 GCA_020861125.1 Planctomycetota bacterium
CCGACCGCTACCGCACCCATTCCTGGAACATCGACGGCGAATTCGGCTGGAAAATGAACTTCGGCGGCTTCAAGGTGACGCCCAACATCGGCCTGCGCTATTTCCATGACCGCCGGGGCGGCGTGTCGGAATCCGGCTCGAGCTATTTCATTAAGAGTAACACCCGCAACTACCACGTGCTGGAGATGCCGGTGGGTGTCGACCTCGGCTATGAAATCAATGCCGGCGGCGCCATCATCGTCCCCCGCATCCGTGGCCAGTGGATTCCGGAACTGTCGCGCAAGCGCGGCACGTGGAGCGGGGAATATTACGATGGCACCCAATACCACTCGTATTCCGAGGATGCCGCCCGCCGCAACCGGAACGCCTTCCTCATCGGCCTGGGACTGGAAGCCAAGATCACCAAGGCTCTGGCGGCCCATGTCGACTACAACGTCAAGTTCCGTTCCAACAACTACGAGCACCACTGGAACGTCGGCGTCGGCTTTACCTTCTAACGGCACCAACCTCCTCTCTCTCGTCTCTATGACGGGTGTCTCGCGGGCGACGGCAACGTCGCCCGTTTTCTGTTTCCTCCCCGACCGGTCGCCGGCAGCGCCGGCGGGTTCATTCCGGCGTGGCGTAGCAGTAGAGGCAGCGGTGGCCGCAGGCTTGATGGTAGGATCCGATGTCTGTGGATCGGCTGCAGCCGCAGGCCCGGCGCTGGCCGCCGTCCGGCGGCAGGTCCGCCAGGGGCAGGCCGTACAGGCGGTGGAACAGTGACCCGTCTACGCACCGCGCCGATCCGACGCCGGGCAGGGCGTTGAGCCGCGGTTCGCAACAGAGTTTGACCGGTTCCGGCCCGGCAAAGGCCGCGACCATGGCGGCGATGACCTCCTCCTGCTGCGGCGGCGTGAGGGTCGGCCATGCCAGACCGGCCTCTTGGACCCGTTCGCGGGCGCGGCGGTAGGGATCGGGGAAGCTCACCGTTACGTCGTCGATGCCACCCAGGGAGTCGTCCAGGAGGGCCTTGGTTGCCAGGAAGCGCTGGCGCACCTCCTCCGGCGAGCCGATGATCGGGTCGAAGCGCCAACGGATGGCCCCCCGGGGCAAGCTCCGCGCCAGTTCTCCCAGCGCCGCCGCCTGTTCCGCCAGCGGCGGCACCCGCGGCTCCCAGACCGTTCCCGCCAAACCGGTGACGGTAAATTGGATCACCGCCGGAAATCGTGACCCCTCGGCCGCCAGATCCCGGTGGCGGACGAGGTTGCGGAGGTCCTTGGTCCAGTAGACGACCCCGTCCAGCCGCCGCGATCGGCGGAGGCGGCCAGCCAGGTAGTCGGGATAAAAAGTGGTGAGATCGGTGCGGCGGGAGGCGGAGTAGATCATGGAGTCGTTCTGAAAAAGCCGCCTCGCCGGGCCCGGATTGCCGGCCCGGCGGGGCCGCGCCGTGATCGGTGGACGGACGGAAGGAGGTAAAAATACTTGCGCATTCCCTCTGTCGGTCTATGATACGGTATTCGCGTGTCGAGTTCAACGATCCGTTGCGGTCGCCGGTCCGGGAGAAATCCAGGACCACGTAGGGGCGGCCAACGGCCAATTCCGAAAAGGACCACAGATGAGCCGTCGTACTTTTTTTGCCTCCGAAAGCGTCTCCAAGGGACATCCGGACAAGGTTTGTGACCATATCTCCGACGCCGTCCTCGATGCCATGCTGGCCCAGGACCCCAATTCCCGGGTAGCCTGTGAAACCATGGTATCCACCGGCCTCTGCGTTCTGGCGGGCGAGGTCACTTCCAAAGCCCATATCGATTACCAGACCCTGGTCCGGGACACCATTCGCGGTATCGGCTATACCGATTCCTCCATCGGCTACGACGGCAATAGCTGCTCGGTGCTGGTGGCGCTGGATCAGCAATCGCCCGACATCGCCATGGGCGTCAAGGAAACCCTGTCTGAAGACCAGGGCGCCGGCGATCAGGGCATGATGTTCGGCTATGCCGTGAACGAAACCAAGCAGCTCATGCCGCTGCCCATCCACCTCGCCCACCAATTGATGCGGGCGGTGACGGAAGCGCGGGAAACCGGCGAAATCCCCTACCTCCGCCCCGACGCCAAGAGCCAGGTGGTGGTGGAATACGAGGGTCGTCGCCCGATCCGGGTCCATACCGTCCTGATCTCCACTCAACACAATCCCGATGCGAGCCAGGACCGTATCCGGGCGGACATGATTGAGCTGGCCAAGCGGACCATCCCCGGCGAGCTCCTCTCCGGCGACACCATCTTCCACGTGAATCCCACCGGCCGTTTCGTCATCGGCGGACCGCACGGCGACTGTGGCCTGACCGGACGCAAGATCATCGTCGACAGCTATGGTGGCCGCGGACGGCATGGTGGCGGCGCCTTCTCCGGCAAGGATCCGTCCAAGGTGGACCGTTCGGCCGCCTACGCCGCCCGGTGGGTGGCGAAGAACGTGGTCGCGGCCGGCCTGGCCGATGAATGCGAGGTGCAGGTGTCCTACGCCATCGGGGTGGCCAAACCCCTGTCGGTACTGGTCAATACCTTCGGCACCAACACCATCGACGAGGCGAAGATCGAAGCGCTGGTGGACCGGCATTTCGACCTGCGGCCGTCGGCGATCATCAAGGAACTGGACCTGCTGAAACCGCGGTATATCAAAACCGCCGCCTTGGGTCATTTCGGTCGGGAAGAACCGGAATTCACCTGGGAACGGGTGGACAAGGCGGACGCCCTGCGCCGCGACGCGGGGCTGTAGACCATTCGGCCGCGGCGGTCGGGCATGACCCGTTCCGGAGCGGCGACAGAATATGTCGGAGGTTGTTGTCCCCACTACCATCCGCCCTTGGCGGTTAAGGAGAGTTTTATGAAAGAAAAGGTTGAACAGTCCCTGGAACGCATCCGGATCATGCTGCAGGGGCACGGCGGCGACGTCTCCCTGGTATCGGTCAACGAAGAAACCGGGGTGGTTGAGGTTAAGCTCGAAGGCGCCTGCAACGGCTGCCCGCATGCCCAAGAGACCCTGAAAATGGGAGTCGAGAGCCAGGTGAAGGAGGACGTTCCGGAAGTCAAGGAAGTTATCGCGGTCTGAGAGGGAACGCCCGTCCATGCCGGAACTCCAAGAACCCATAGCCATCTTTTCCGATGTGCACGCAAATCTAGAGGCCTTGACCGCGGTGATCGATGACATCCGCGGTCAGGGCGTCAGGACCATCTACAATCTCGGCGACACCGTCGGTTATGGTCCGGACCCCATCGCCTGCATCGATCTGGTGGACGCCGCCTGCGCCATCAATCTCTGTGGCAACCATGATTACGCCGTTCTCTTCGACGCCGAAGGCTTCAACCCCATCGCCAAGAAGTCTGTGGATTACCACCGGCGGGTGCTGCGCCCCGGCACCGACAGCGACGACACGGAAGAAGAGCGGCGCTGGAAGTGGCTGGCCAACCTGGAACCTATGTTCGAGGGCGGCGGTTTCGAAGCCATGCACGGATCGCCACGCCAACCCATCACCGAATACGTTCTTCCTTCCGATCCGGAGATGGACCCCCTGAAAATATCCGACATCTTCTCGGCCATGAGCGGTCAGGTGGCGTTTGTCGGACACACCCACTTTCCCGGCGTGCTGGAAGAAAACAACGAATCCTTCCTGATGCTCTCCACCCTGACCGGGCAGTACCGGGTGGATGATGGCCGCCGCGCCATCGTCAACGTCGGATCGGTCGGCCAGCCGCGGGATCGCAATCCCAAGAGCTGTTATCTCATTTTCGACGGGCAGACCATTACCTACCGCCGGGTCGAATACGACGTGGAAAAAACGGTGGAGAAGATCCTGGCCATCCCCGATATCCATCCCGCCAGCGGCCTGCGCCTGCGCGACGGTCGCTGACCGAATCCCGCCAAATACTGTAGGTGCCGCGCCTCCGCGCCAGCGGCGTAAAAGTGGTTCTCCCGCATCCTATTTTTGATCCATACCCGCCGGAGTAAAATGCCGAGCCGTTATACTTCCTGGGCGCGGGTCGGGGATACCCTACACCTGTAGTACATGGCCATTTCCCCACGCCACAGGCCAGCCGACCGGCTTGACGCATCCCGTTTGTTTGGTGTTAACGTTGCCGCCGGCCTTCGCCCGCTTACGAGAGGGGTAACGGGAAAACAAGAATTTTTTCCTCGTTCCACCCTTGCGGACGATGTTCACTGCCGGTATACTCTGGTAAGCCGATGCGACCGGTCCCGGTCGCGGTTCGGTAAGGCTGCACGTAACCGGTACTGGGTGATAACCAGCCGGAGCCGGACGGAGCTGCCGGTGGCGGCGTGAATTTTTGGCGATGGATTAAGTCGTAGAGACGTTTCTTCGTAATCTTTTGGAGGATACACATGGCAAAAGCGAAAATTGGTATCAATGGGTTTGGTCGTATCGGCCGGCTGGTGTTCCGGGCCGCCATGCAGCGGGCAGACGTCGAGGTGGTCGGAGTGAACGACCTTTTCGATGCGGACTACCTCGCTTACATGCTGAAGTACGATACCATCCACGGCCTGTTCAAGGGCGACATCAAAGTGGACGGCAACACGCTCATCGTCAACGGCCAGAAGGTCCGGGTCACCGGCGAAAAAGATCCCGCCGCCCTGAAGTGGGGTGACATCGGCGCCGACTATATCGTGGAATCCACCGGCATTTTTCTCACCAAGGAAAAGGCCGAAGCCCATCTCAAGGCCGGGGCCAAGAAGGTGGTGATGTCCGCCCCGTCCAAGGACGATACGCCGATGGTGGTCATGGGCGTCAACCACAAGACCATCACCCCTGCCATGAACATCCTCTCCAACGCCAGCTGCACCACCAACTGCCTGGCCCCCATCGCCAAGGTGCTGCATGAGAACTTCGGCATCATCGAAGGCCTGATGAGCACCATCCACTCGGCCACCGCCACCCAGAAGACCGTCGACGGTCCTTCCCACAAGGACTGGCGCGGCGGTCGGGCGGCGTCCTACAACATTATCCCATCCTCCACCGGCGCCGCCAAGGCGGTGGGCAAAGTGATTCCGGAACTGGACGGCAAACTCACCGGCATGTCCTTCCGGGTGCCGACCCTGGACGTCTCGGTGGTGGACGCCACCGTCCGTCTGGAAAAAGCCACCGACTACGAAGCGATCTCCGCCGCCATGAAAAAGGCCGCGGAAGGGGAACTCAAGGGCATCCTCGGCTACACCGAGGACGATGTTGTCTCGTCCGACTTCATCGGCGACCCCCGCACCTCCATCTTCGACAAGAAGGCCGGCAGCATGCTCAACCCCAACTTCGTCAAGGTCGTCGCCTGGTACCCCCACGAGTGGGGCTATTCCACCAAGACGGTGGAATTGCTCGAGTA
>JAJBSZ010000401.1 GCA_020861125.1 Planctomycetota bacterium
CCCCCAACACGCCGGATCGGAACCAGGGGTTCGCCCTTGGCCTGATTATGGCGGCGGTGAGCGCCGGCCAGACGGCGGGGAACTACTGCGGCGGCATGTGCGCGAAGTATTTCGGTCCGGTGGTGAGCTTTAAGGTCGGCGGCGTCATGTTGGCCATCTCCACCATCCTGGTGGTCGGCTGGGTTAAGGAGAGTTTTGCCCGGCCGCCGGTCCTGCCGGCACCGAGTCAGAGCGCCCGCATCCGAAGACGGCGGGATGGAATCCGGTCCTTCAAGGCCGGCTTGCCAATTCTCGGCGTGGTTTGCCTGGTATCGTTTCTTCAGGTTTTCGACTCGCCGTACCTCAGCCTGTATATCGACAGTTTGTACCGGATACCGGTATTGTCGGCGGTCGCCCGCGGCCTGGCGGTTTCCGGTGGTTGGGGAACCGAGATGGTGTCGACTGTGGACGACGCCCTGACGAGCCAGGTCTACGGTATTACCGGCTGGGTCAGCGCCATCGCCTCCATCGCCGCCATGGCCGGATCAATTGCCGCCGGAAAAATCATGGATCGGCGGTTGCCGGTGGCCGTCTGGCTGCTTCTTGCGGCGGGCGGCGTCGCCGGGGCGCTGGTGTGCGGCACGGTTCCCACCATGGTCGGCATGGTGGTGGGCCGGTCGTTTTTCCTCTTCATTGTCAGCGGCCTGGCGTCGGCCGTTATCGTGGTGCTCGGGCGGATGACGCCCAATGCCAAACGGGGCGCCGCCATGGGCTGGTCCCAGACCGCCCGCTCCATCGGCTGGAGCGTTTCGCCGCTTCTCGGTGCCTTCACTGCCCAACGATTCGGCTGGGACGCCGCCTACCTGCTGCTGGCCGTATCCTCCTGTTTGCTATTACCGTGCTTCTGGTATCTGCACCGGCGGTATGCCCTGGCCTTCCAGCCGCTGGACGACGACCTCCCTTCCATGGGCATGGTGGGTGGCAGCCATGTCGCGGCGCCGGGCGGGCAGGGCCGGCTGTGACCACTCACCCAATACCCCGCCAATGCAAGGAGCCTTTGTGACACCGTTACCCGCACCCGGCCGCCCCATTGACTGGCGGGTTAATCTGGCCGCTGTCTGGCTGGCCCAGTTTCTTTCCCTGTCGGCCTTTTACATCTGCATTCCTTTCCTCCCGCTGTATATCAAGGAACGGCAATTCGTCCCGGTTGCCGACACCGGTCTCTGGTCCGGGGTATTCATCGGTGCCGCGCCGGCCAGCATGATGATCGCCGCGCCCATATGGGGCGTCCTGGGTGATCGCTACGGGCACAAGATGATGCTGCTCCGTTCCACCCTGGCGGCCGCCATTATTCTCTACGCCATGTCCTGGGCCGATTCCATGGGCTTTCTTCTGGTACTGCGTGTGCTGCAGGGGATTTTCACCGGCATCATCCCCTCCTCCCAGAGCCTGGTGGCGGCATACACTCCCAACCAGAACCAGGGACTGGCGATGGGGTTCATGATGGGCGGGGTCAACGCCGCCTACGCCGCCGGTTCCTATATCGGCGGCATGGTCGCCGAGCGCTACGGTGCCGCCACCACCTTCCAGGTGGGCGGCGTCCTCCAGGTGGTCGCCACGTTTCTGGCTCTGGCGGTGGTTCGGGAAAACTTCATCCGCCCGGCGACGGTAACCACCGCGTTGCCGGCGGGCGGAAAGGTGCGGCGGTTTTTCCGCACCGTGATCGGATTCCGATCCGGTCTGCCCGCCTTAATCGCCATCGCCTTCGTCGCGGTACTCCAGACCTACGACGGGCCGATACTGCCCTTGTACATCGATGCAATTTTCCGTCGCTCGCTGGCGGACGGGATGGCGGGAGCGACCGAAGCGTCGGTGGCCGGGGAGGTTTTCAGCCTCACCGGCAGCATCAACGCGCAAGCGTGCATTATCGCGCTGATCGGGTCGGTGGCGGTGAGCTACGTCATGGATCGGAAAGCGCCGCGCTGGATCTGGCCGGTGATGGCGGTGCTGAGCGCCCTCGGCCTGCTCTGGGTGGGGTGGGACCAAACCATTCTCGGCCTCACCGTGGGCCGAACGGTGTTCATGTTTTTCATCAGCGGCCTGGCGTCGGTGCTGGTCGTGATCCTCAGCCGGTTGACCACCAGCGACCAGCGGGGTACCGCCATGGGCCTCACGGTGACGGCCCGCTGTGTCGGCTGGTCAGTCGCTCCCCTCGCCGGCGCCGCCGCGGCCCGGCTGGCGGGATATGGGTCGTCCTATTGGTTGCTGGGTATCCTCTGTCTGGCGCTGGTACCCTATTTCATCTATCTGACCGCATCCTATCCGCGCGCCTTCGGGCACGGCACGGTGGCGGAAGAAGACGGCCAGATGGGAATGGAGAAAAAGGGCGGAGGCTGACTGGAATCCCCGCAGGGTGGGTCAGACCGAAGTCTTGACGTAGCGGTCCAGCACGTTCCCCAACAAGCGGCTGATCAAGGCGCCCAGAAACGTCGCCGCCAGGAGCAGGGTCGACAGGGCGTTGATCTTTGCCGGCGAGCCGTGTTTGATCGAGCTGTAGATATAAATCGGCAAGGTTTTTGATCCGGTTCCCGAGACGAAGAAGGTGACCACGAAGTCGTCGAGCGAGAGGGTGAAGGCGAGGAGGCCTCCCGCCAGAATGCCGGGTGCCAGCAAGGGGAGGAGGATTCGGGTCGTGGCGGTCCAGGAGCTCGCCCCGAGATCCCGCGCCGCGTCGATGAGGGTGAAGTCGAAGTCCTGCAGTCGCCCCAAAACCGTCATTGCCACGTAGCTCATGCAGAAGGTGACGTGGCCGATGAAAATGGTACCCATGCCCAATCCCGCCCCCATGGCGACGAAGAACAGCAGCAGGCTCATGCCCATGAGAATTTCCGGCACCACCAGCGGCACGTACACCAGCGTGTTGTGGAAGAACTGTAGCCGAGTACGGTAGCGGTGCAGGGCGAAGGCGGCCAGGGTGCCCACCAGCATGCAGACGATGGTGGAGGAAAAGGCGATGATGAGCGTATTTTCCAAACAGATGCGGATTTCCCGATCCCGCAGGAGCTGCCCGTAATATTTCCAGGTGAACCCGCGCCAGGCGCCGCCGAAGCGGCTGTCGTTGAAGGACGACACCACCATCACCGCCAGCGGCAGGTAGAAGAAGATAAAGCAGGCGATGAGGGTCAAAAAGGGAAACCAGCTGCGTTTCATGAGAACAGGCCCTCGTTGCCCGAGGCATTTTCTTCGTCGCGGTCGCGGTTCCGGCGGTGGTTCCAGACGAGGAAACCGAGAAGCAGGGCCACCACCACCACCGTCAGGATGGCCGACAGGGCGCTTGCCCGGGGCAGGTTCCGTTCCGTATAGACGTATTGGGCAATCTTGTTGCCGATCATCTCGCTGGTGGCGCCGCCCACCAGGTCGGGGATGACGTAGGAACCGAGGCAGGGCACCAGGACCATGATGCCCGCCGTGGCCAGTCCCCGGCTGATGCCGGGCAGGAACACCCGGAATACGGCGCCGAGGGAACTCGACCCGAGGTCCCGCGCCGCCTCCAGCAGGCTGAAATCAAACTTCTCCGCCGAGGCGTATAAGGGCAGTATGGCAAACGGAAGGTGGGTGTAGACGAGCACGAGAAGGATAGCGCCGGAGGTGTAGAGGAGCGGCTGGTCCTCCGCCAGCGCCCCGATCCAGACCAGAAACCCCCGAAACGATCCGTTGGTGTGGAGGATGGACTTCCAGGCGAAGACGCGGATCAAAAAATTGGTCCAGAACGGCACCACCACGCCAAGCATGATCCACTGCCGCCAGCGTTCGGCCGTCCGGGCCAGGCAATAGGCCACCGGCACCGCCAGGGCGAGGCAGATGCCGGTGGCGGCACCAGACAGCCAGAGGGTGCGCCAGATGATGGTGGGGTAATTGGGACTCGCCATCCGGCGGAGCGTTTCCAGCGTCCACCCGGCGCCGATGCCGCCGTACGGGTCGGCCGGACGAAAGGCGATGGCAAACACCATCAGAGTCGGCACCACGAGGAAAGCCGTCAACCAGGCGAGGGATGGAAGAGAGAGGAGCACCTCGGCCAGACGGCCGGCAGGGCGCTCACGGCGGAAACCGGTAGCCATCAGGCTTCCTCCGCGGGCGGTGGGACGGCCGCGTCCATTTCGGGTTCGAACTCCGGATCCGGCAGGGACAGCAGCGCTTCGTCCGCTTCCGAGTACCGCTCCAGCATGTACCCGTCGTCGGCGTGCCATTCCAGCCATACTTCGTCCTGCCAGCGGATGGGCTTTTCATCCAGCAGGAAGCGGCGGTGCTGGCGATGGACCGCCAGGCGATACTCGCCCACCCGCACCCAATATTTGGTATGGGACCCGAGGTAGATGGCTTCCTCCACCACTCCCTTGACCACGTTATGGCGCGGCTGCGGCGACGGCGGATCGGCGAGGATGAGAAGTTTTTCCGGCCGAAGGCTCAGGTGGACGGCGCCGCCGACCCGAGTCTTCTTATCGTTGAACACCAGGACATCGCCGAAATCCTCGATGCCGATGCAGGAGTATTCTCCCTCCACCTGTTTTACCGTCCCGTCGAAGAAATTGGTATCGCCGATGAAGGCGGCGACAAAGGAGGAACGCGGGGCTTCGTATATCTCCGCCGGCGAACCGGTCTGTTCCACCCGACCGGCATTCATGACGGCGATGGTGTCGGAGATGGACATGGCCTCGCCCTGGTCGTGGGTGACGTAAATGAAGGTGGTGCCGACCTCGTCGTGGATGGTGTCCAGTTCCACCAGCATGCGCTGACGGAGTTTGAGGTCCAGTGCGGCCAGCGGTTCATCCAGAAGCAGGACCTCGGGACGGTTCACCAGGGCCCGGGCAATGGCAACCCGTTGTTTTTGCCCGCCGGATATTTCATTCACCCGTTTGTGGGCGTGATCCGTCATGTCGATGAGGTCCAGCATGCGCTCCACTTCGCGCTTGATGTCACTCGCCGGCCGCTTGGCGATGCGGAGACCGAAGGCGATGTTGTCGAACACGTTCAGGTGCGGGAAGAGCGCATAGTTTTGGAAAACGGTATTAACTTTGCGCCGTTCCGGCGGCAGATCGGTGATGTCGGTGCCGTTCAGGATCACTCGACCGGACGTCGGCTTCTGGAAGCCGGCGCAGATCCGGAGGAGCGTCGTCTTGCCGCAGCCGGAAGGGCCCAGCAGGGAAAACACCTCGCCCTGCCGCACTGTAAGAGAGACGTTGTCCACCGCCTTCACCGCGCCGAAGGATTGGACTATGCCCTGAAACTCAAGATAACTCGTCATCGCCGCCCAGCCTCGTGTGCCATCGCCAGCCAAAAAC
>JAJBSZ010000300.1:0-2531 GCA_020861125.1 Planctomycetota bacterium
AACAACGCCCGCCCCATCCGGCAGCCGGAGGATCTGAAGGATCTCAAGATGCGGAGCATGCAGAACAGCATCCACCTCGACACCTTCGCCCAATGGGGCGCCAACCCGACGCCCATGTCCTTCTCGGAAATGATCACCGCCATGCAGCAGGGGGTGATCGACGGTCACGACAACGCACCCGATACCGTCGCCGCCAACTCGATGTGGGAGATCCAGCGCTTTTTCTCGGAAAGCCGGCACTTTTACGCCGCCAAGATTTTCGGTGCCAGCCCCATCTTCTGGTCGAGGCTGTCGCCCGAGGATCAGGCCATGTTCCAGGAAATTTACTACCAAGTCCGCGACTTCGAGCGGGACCTGGCCGAAGAGCAGTTCCGGGAAGGCATGGCGCTCATCGCCAAAAACGGCATGGAAGTACTTCCCTTCGCCGACATGGATAGCGAGGCATTCCGCGCATCGGTGAAGCCGATCTGGGACAAATACGCCCTCCGGGTCGGCGCCGACCTCATCGAACGCATCGCCAACCACGAATAAATTCCGTCGAACCTACCTTCTCCCGACCGGGCCGGTTTCGATCCGGGCCGACGGGGACTTCTCGTCCGCTATTGCACCGATTAATGGAGAGCCCATGAAAACCTACCACATCGCGACCCTGCCCGGCGACGGGGTCGGCCCGGAAGTGACCCGGGAGGCGATCAAGGTCGCCGTCGCCGCCGCCGCAATAACCGGTGGGTTCGACCTAGATTTCCAGCACTACGATGTCGGCTGCGCCCAGTACCTGAAAACCGGCAAGGCCATCACCGGAGAGGTCTATGAAGAATGCGTCAAAGCCGACGCCATTTATATGGGAGCAATGGGCCTGCCCAGCGCCGACATGGCACCGGTGCTGGACGACTACGGGACCGAGGTCACCGGCCAGGTGATGTTCCGGCTGCGCTTCGGCATGGACCTGTTCGCCGGTGTCAGGCCGATAAGGCTCTATCCCGGCGTCCCCTCGGCCCTGGCCGGGCACGATGCCATCGACTTCGTCATTCTCCGCGAGAGCTGCGAAGGTCTTTTTTCCTCCTACGGCGGCGGCTCGGTGGTGCGCGATCATGTGGCCACCGATACCCAGGTTATCACCCGCATGGGCACGGAAAAGGTCTCCCACTACGCCTTCAAGCTGGCACTGGGCCGGAACGGCCGGGTCAAGGACGGCAAGCGGATGGTCACCTGCACCGACAAGTACAACGTCTTCCGCTCTTTCGCCTTCTTCCGCAAAGTGTTCACCGAGGTCGCCGCCGAATACGCCGATCGGGTGGCGGCGGACTACGCGATGATCGACGCCATGACCCTGTGGCTGGTGCAGAGTCCGGAAAATTACGATGTTGTCCTGGCGGAGAACATGCACGGTGACATCATTTCCGACATGGCGGCGGCCTTTGTCGGCGGCATGGGCATGGCTCCGTCCGGCGATATCGGCCACGATCACGCCATGTTCCAGCCCGCCCACGGCACCGCGCCGACCATTGCCGGCAAAGCCATCGTCAACCCCACCGCCGGCATCCTCTCCGGCCGGATGATGCTGGAATGGCTGGGCGAACGGCACGACGATGCAGCTCTCCGGGCGGCCGCGGCGTTGATCGAAGCCGGTGTGTCTAACACCTTCAAAGCCGGCGTCCGGACTACCGACATCGAAGGAAACGCCAGCACCACCGAGTTCGGCGACGAGGTGGTTCGGCAGATGCGTCTTCTGGGGGAGTAGCGATTAATACTGCGCTGGCACGGCATCCCGCATACCGCCACGGCTGGCCCGTGGCAGTGATTTCTTGGCCTTTCCAGCCGAGCGGATGGCCCCGCCGCCCGCGGCGGTATCGGGACCGGCCTGCCGGTGGTTGGCGATATCCGCCGTATCGGGTACCATTGGCGAGGCCCCGATCGCTGGCATCGGGTGCACCGGAACCGGCACGCATGAGGAGAAGAAAAATGGACCTGTCCGTAGTGAAAACAAATCTGGAAAAACACCGGTTTCGCGTCGGGCTGTACCCGACGCGTGAGGCGGCGGCCGAGCACCTCGAAGCCACCGTCGCCGGCGAAACGATCGGCTTCGGCGGTTCGGTGACCATCGAGGAGATGGGCCTGGAGGGGCGGCTGGCTAAACGGAACACCGTCATCTGGCACTGGCGGATCCCGGAAAATCGGGCCCGTTACCGGGAATTCACCGCCTACCTGACATCGGTCAACGCCCTGGCCGCCACCGGCGAGATGGTCAATATCGACGGATCGGGCAACCGCCTCTCCGCCACGCTGTTCGGTCCCAGGAAGGTCTATTTTGTGATCGGCCGGAACAAGGTCTGCCCGGACCTGCCGTCGGCCATCGCCCGGGCTCAGGGCCTGGCGTCGCCCCGGAACAACCAGCGGCTGTCCACCCCCAACCCCTGCGTCAAGGACGGGAAATGCCACGACTGCAACAGCCCGGCCCGCATCTGCTGCGCCCTGGTCATCCACATGCGGCCGATGCTGTCGGCGGAACACACCGAGGTGTTGCTGATCGA
>JAJBSZ010000300.1:2541-5315 GCA_020861125.1 Planctomycetota bacterium
AGGGTATTGAAGAACGGCCCGGCAGCGGCCGAAGGAATTCAAGGTGTGGCCAGACGGCAGGACCCGGCCCCGCGCGGCATTATCCTTCTCGTGGCCGTCTCCCAAACCGTAACCGGTGGGGAAACGGCTTTTTGGCAAAGAGAGACTCGTTTATCTGGAATGCGGCAGGAGGCCGTTAGCAGGGACCGGTTTGCCCGGCCCCTGCCCCCGCCGCACCGCCTGATGGTACGGCGGCAAATCCGCGGCGCCATCAGTCCGCCATCACCTCCAGCACCGGCCGGGCTATTTTCGACCAGGTGTGGAAGCTTTCCAGCGCCGCCTCTACCCGGGTGAGGTAACCGGCGTCGGCGCCGTGGCCGTCGAACTGCAGGGCGAGGTAGGGCTTGCCCACCCGGTTCATGATCTCTTTGAAATAGGTCATGATGTAGCTGTCCGGGCCGCACATGAAATTGGTGAAATAGACGCCGAACAGGCGCGGATGGTTCGCCACGTACTGGGCGGTGGCGAGGATCTTCTGCCCGTAATGCCAGTACATGTTGTTGAACTCCGGAAGGATGGAATTCAGATCGTACGGCAGCATATCGAGGTAGAGGACCGGATACCCCAGCGCCGCCATTTTGCGCGGCAGGTCCAGGGTCAGCCCCGCGTCCAGGGTATTGTAGGGCCGGCCAATGCAGACCAGACCCAACCCTTCGTTTTCTTCCAGCCAGTCCAGCGCCTCCTGGCCGGCGGCAAGGGCCTTGGCGGCAAATCCGCGCTGAGCCTCCCGGGCGGCACGGAGGGCGGTCAGGCACTCTGCCTGGCTCACGCCCAGCGGCGCGAGGCCCTGGGCCAGGGACCGCGCCACCTCGTCGTCCGGGCGGTTGAGAAGGGCGATGGGAGCCAGAATGCGGTCCCGGTGAGCCAGACCCGCCGCCGCCTTGAGGACGCCCGGGTGGGCCTGGACATAGCAACAGAAATGGGCGTCGGTAAAGCCGCTGGCGGCGGGCTCGCGCATCATATACGGCACCAGCAGCCAGTCCACCTTGCCGTCCGCCAGGAGGTCCACGGCATGGCCGTGACTGGCCACCACCGGGGCGCAGTATTCGGCCGAGGTGATGGCGGTGCCGTCGTGCATCGTCTTGTCGCTCGTCCGGCTCGACAGGACCGGTGTGTACCCCAGAGCCTCGATAAACGCCTTCCAGAACGGGTGGTAACCGTAGGTGCCCAGCGCCTGCAGCAGTCCGATCCGGCCCTTGGAATCGCCGCCGGGCTTGCGTTCGCCAGCGAGGCTGAGCCAGGCGTTGTGCCGCCTGCGCCACCATTCGAAGGTGGGGTTGTCCCGGACCTTTACCTTCTTTTCACCATAATCGCGGCCACACTTCAGGCCCCAGGCCAGCGTGCCCTCGTCGGTGCGGATGAGGGAAAGGTTGCAGTTGTTGTGGCACAGCTCGCAGAGCTCGTAGTCCACATCCACCCGAGCGTCGGCAAACGCCAGGCCCTTGAACTTCTCCGACCGTTTTTCCACCGGAACCCGCTCGTCCACCAGGATGCACATGCCGAGAGCACCCGTGAGGTGGCAGTAGGGACTGACCTTGATTTCCTGGCCCACTTCCACCTCGAAGGCCGCCACCAGCGCCTTGTTGCGGGCGGTGGCGCCCTGGAAATACACGTGATCGCCAATATAGAGGCCGCCTACCACCTTGTTCAGGTAGTTGTCACGGACGGAGTGCAGCACCGCCGCCGCCACCTGATCCTTGTTCCAACCCCGGGCCAACAGCAGATCAAGATCCCGTTCCATATACACGGTGCAGCGGTCCGAGGTGAGCGGACAAGGCTTGCCCATGGCCCGCTCCGCGTATTCAGCGAGCGGGATGCCAAGCTTGAGCGACTGTTCCTCGATAAAGGAGCCGGTGCCGGCGGCGCACACGTAGTTCATGATGGAATTGTAGACCATACCGTTCTGGAGCTGGGTAAACTTGGCATCCTGCCCGCCCAACTCGATGATCGTGTCGGTCTGCGGATCGATAAACACGGCGGCGGTGGCGTGGGCGGTGATCTCGTTGGTGGCGAGGTCGGCACCGATCAGGGCGCCGATCATCTTCCGGCCGGAACCGGTGGTGCCGACGCCGCGCACGTCGAAGTGGAAACCGCCCCGCTCTTCCATCTCCCGGGCCGCCTTCATCAGGAGTTGGACGGCGCGGATGGGGTTGCCCGCGGTCTTGCGGTAGATCCAGCCAACCACTTTGCGGTCGCCGTCGAGAAACACCGCCTTGGTGGAGGTAGACCCGATGTCGACGCCGAAGGTCACGGTCACCGTGCCCGTTCGGGGTTCCACCACGGCGATCTCCGACCCGTCCTCATTGATCCAGTGCCGGTGCCAGGTGAAATCGGGATAGGTGGAAAGGGTCAGGGCCAGCGGCTGGCGGAGGTCACCCCGCGCCGCATCGGCGGCGGCTCCCCCGGTATCGGTGCAGTCCAGGAGCGGCTCGAAATCAAAACGGATGGATTCGGGATCCTCCAGGGACCGGCGCATGGCCACGGTGGCGGCGCCAAAGGCCCCCACCAGATGCGGTGAATCCGGCACCACCACCTCCACCCCCAATTTGTCGCGCACCGCCCCGGCCACCACCGAATTGATGGCCACCCCGCCGATGATGGCGGTTTTGCCGCTGAGGGACGGCCGCTCAGCAACCCGTCCACGGTGGAATTGCCGAGACCGACGCACAATCCGGCGGCAATGGCGTCGACGGTGAATCCTTCCTGCTGCAGGTGGATCATGTCGGATTTGGCGA
>JAJBSZ010000424.1 GCA_020861125.1 Planctomycetota bacterium
GAGGAGGTGCGGTTTCGGTTTGATTTTGATGGCACCCAGGGTATGCAAACATGATGCCGACCATCGCCATTCTCTGCGGCGGCTTGGCGACCCGGTTGCGGCCGGTGACGGAGACGCTACCCAAATCCCTCCTGCCGGTTTTGGGAGAACCGTTTATCCTGCGGCAGCTCCGCCTGCTGCACCGGTGTGGTCTGCGGGAGGCGGTATTATGCATCGGCAAGATGGGCGAAATGATCCAGGAATGCGTCGGCGACGGCGAAGCGGTCGGGTTGCGCGTCCGGTATTCCAGTGACGGCGAACGGCAATTGGGGACCGCCGGCGCGCTGAAAAAGGCGCTGCCGCTGCTGGGTGAAGCGTTCTTCGTCCTCTACGGCGATTCCTACTTGGAGTGTGACTACCAGGCCGTGGCGGATGGCTTTGCCGACGCCGAGGCCGGTGCTGACGGCCTGATGACGGTATACCGCAACGAGAACCGCTTCGATACCAGCAACGTCCTGTTTCGGGATGGACGGATCCTGGCCTACGATAAAGCCCATCCCACCCCCGACATGCGCCATATTGACTGGGGTTTGGGGCTACTGCGGGCCGCTGCCCTGCGGGATATCCCGGACGGCGAACCGGCGGATCTCGCCGACACCTACGCCCGGCTGGCGGCCGACAACCGGCTGGCGGGCTACGAAATGCCCAACCGGTTTTTCGAAATCGGTTCCTGGCAGGGTGTGGCGGATCTCGAAGCCCATCTCGGTGGTGTAGCGGATGTCCCCTAGGGCCTGGATCCGCCTGGTAGTCGATGCGCTCTGCTTGCGGGGCGACGTAGATAGCGTTCCGTCGGTCAGTACCCGGCAACTTTTAAGTAGCACGGTGGTCACGGCGCTGGATTTCTCGGTGTTTTACCTGCTGGTGAAGGACGCGCCCCAGCCGGCGGCGGGCAATGCTAAAACGGTGATTGTGGCGGCGGTGGTGGCCTTTCTTCTAGCGCTGGTGACGAGTTATCTCCTCTCCGCGGCCTATGTGTATCGGCAACTGACCGCTGGAAAAATTCGGGGCGGGCGGGAATTCCTGGTATTCACGGTATGTGCCGCGTTTTCACTCCTCCTGACGGTGAGCCTGATCTGGCTATTGGCGGTGGCGGCGGGCGTTCCACCGCTGGTGGCGAAAGCGATCGTGGTAGTGGCGCTTTTCTTCTGGAACCAATGGATGGCAAGGCATATTATTTTCAAACAAAAAAAAGGCTGAAAACTTCCTCTTTAATTAGCCGCGCTGCCGGAAAACCAGCGGCTGTTCGCTCTTGGCGGAGGAGTAATAAGGCCGGACGGAATTTCGATCCATCGCTCATATCCTTGCTTGGGATTGGGCGACGGGCGCGAAGTCTCCGCCCGGCCTTTTTTTCAGTACGCGCAGCCGTGGGACTGGATCTAGGGAGCCAGCCAGCGACCGAGAGTGGTACTCTGTCTGTCGCCCGATTCCGTTGACAGCGACCATCCCTTCCATAAACGATGCCTAGAGATGGTGGCCGCCGGTCACGCCAAAGACCTCCGAAGTGATGTAGGAGGATTCTTCGGACGCCAGGAAAACATACAGGTTCGCCAGTTCTACCGGCTGGCCGGGGCGTTTGTAGGGAGTGTTCTGACCGAACTTCGGCAGATCCTCCTCGAATTGCCCACCGCTTACCTGCAGCGGGGTCCAGATGGGACCAGGAGCCACAGCGTTGACGCGGATACCCCGCCCGATCAGTTGTGCGCCCAAAGCCTGGGTAAAGGCCTTGATCGCGCCCTTGGTCGAGGCGTAGTCCACCAGGTTTTTGCTGGGGTCATAGGCCTGGATGGACGAGGTGGTGATGATGCTGGCGCCGGCTGGGAGGAAGGGAAGGGCTGCCTGCACCGTCCAGAAGAGCGAGAACACGTTCACCGCGAAGACCTGGTGCAATTGCTCCGTTTTGATATCCTCGATGGACTTCGTCGCCTTCTGCCGGCCGGCCACCAGGGCGAGGATATCGAGGCCGCCCAGTTTTTCCTTGGCGGTGGTGACCATTTCCCGGGTAAATGCCTCGTCCGCCAGATCTCCCGGCAGGAGATGTACGGTACGGCCTTCCTTTTCCAGCAGGTCCTTCACATCCTGTGCATCCTGCTGCTCCGCCGGCAGGTAGTTGATGGCGATGTCGGCGCCTTCCCGGGCAAAGGCGATGGCCGCCGCCCGCCCGATTCCGGAATCGCCGCCGGTAATCAGGGCTTTCCGCCCGAGCAGCCGATCCTTTCCTTCATAACTGTGTTCGCCGCAGTCGGGTACGGGCTTCATGTCCCGCTGCAGGCCGGGGTAGGGCTGTTGTTGCTTGGGAATGGCCGGCGCCCGGTGTTCTTCCACCGGATTTTTCATCGTGTAAAAAGATTTGTTTTTGGCTTTGTCTTTCATCGGTAACACCTCCGCGTGTAGTTGGTCGTCCGTTTCGCCCGGTAGGGCGTGCATACTACTTTACTCGCGTTACTATGTATTCTTCCTTCTAGTAATCCTGTCTTCCGTGCCGGTAACCTCGGTTGATTATGGAACTTGTCGGCGTTGTGTGGTTTCTGTTGAGGGTACGATAAGCGTTAAAAAATACTGAAAGGAAAAAGAGAACGGGCCGGCAGCGGACAGTGAATGGTGGAGTTGCTACGCGTTTTCTGTGAAGTTTACTTGTCGTAAATTGGAGACTGAAATGATTACCACCAAATGTATCCGTCCGTTCCTCGCCGCCGCCATGCTGGTCGCTCTCGGCATCGGCGTGGCTTCCGCCTTTGATACCTGCAATCCCTGTGCGACCCCGGCTCCCGTGGAATACACCCCGGCTCCGGTGGTTGAGTATGTGCCGGCTCCGGCGCCGGTTGTCGCTCCCTGCAACCCCTGTGTCGAGCCCCCGCGTCGGGTTTGCAACCCCTGCAAGCGGGTCAAGCCGGTGAAGATGGTGTGCAAGACCGACCGTTGCGGCCGTACCTATTATGCGCCGAAGCGTGGCTTCCGTATGTTTGGCTGGTTCCGTTCCGAACCTTCCTATGATTACGGCTATGGCTACCGTGGCTATGAGACCGGCTACCGTGGCTACTACAACGGTGGGCACCGCGGCTACCGTCACCACCGCTACTAACCCTAACCATTGGTAACGTCAGTGACCGATGCTGGACTGTTACGGAGAAAATATGTCGACCGATCCTCGCCAACCGACCAAATCGCCGCACCGCCGGGTGCCGGAGGAAGACGATGGCTTCGACGCCTCCATAGTCGCGGAACAGATCGAGGCCGGCTACGATTTTCAGGCCGATGCCGCCGTCATGCCCATGGTGGACGATCCGGCCAGCTCGTCGCTGTATGACGAGGAGGAAGCCGAAAAGGTCTGAGCCCAATCGGTCCCAGTATGCTAAAACGGTGCTGGCCAAATCGGCCAGCACCGTTCTGTGTATCCAACGTGAGGGATCTCGTTAGCTTTCGATGACCACCGCCTTTTCCTGAGCTTCGATGGCCAATTCCGACACCCGGAAAACCCTTTCCTGCTGCATCGCCTGTTCCGTCCGGCTAAGACAATCCAGGATTAACTCGCCAAAGAACGGGAAGCCCACCGTGCCGCGCAGGTTCATCCGCTCGTTTACCGTCTGGTTGACAAGAATCAGCGTATCCGGTTCCTGGCTGCCGCCGACATCGGTGTATTTTCGCAGTTCAATATACCCCTTGGTTCCCAGGATGAAAATGCGGCCGTCGCCCCAGGCCTCGAGAGCGTCGGGGGTAAACCAGTCGATGCGGAAGTACCCGACCGCACCGTTATTCCCTATCAGATTGATCTCGCCAAAATCCTGAAAGGTGGGATATTGTTTGAAGGTGTAGTTGGCAACCTGGCTCTGGACCACCCGCGCGTCGGTGGCGCCGGTGAAGTGCAGGAACTGTTCGATCTGATGGGAACCGATATCGCAGAGGATGCCGCCGTATTGTTCCCGATCAAAGAACCAGGCCGGCCGGGTCGGCAGGTTGATCCGGTGCGGGCCGAGACCCAGTACCTGCACCACCCGGCCGATGGCGCCTTCCTGCACCAGCTCACCCGCCTTGACCGCGCATTCCCCGTGCAACCGCTCGCTGAAATAGCCCATGTATTTCCGGCCGGTGGTGGCCACAGTCCGCCGGGCTTCGGCCACCTGGCTCAAGGTGGTGAAAAACGGCTTGTCGGCAAAGTAATCCTTGCCCGCCCGCATCGTCTGCACCCCGATGCCGCCGCGGAGGTTGTTGATGGCGGCACAGGCAACCAGCCGGATGTCCGGGTCCGCCAGGATGGCATCGAACGAGGCGGCCGGCTGGGCCTCCGGGAACCGCTGACGGAACGCCGCCACCCGCTGGGGGTCGGGATCATAGACGTACCGCACCGTGCCGCCCGCTTCGGTCAGGCCGTTGACCATGCCGTAAATGTGTCCGTGGTCGAGATAGGCGGCGGCGAACGGAAATTCGCCCGGTGCGCACACCTTCTGCACAATGCCTTCGCTACTTGGGGCATACAGTTGCCCGTCGGCGCGCTGGTTTTTTTCTGGGGGTGTTGCCATAAGGCATCCTTTGCTTCGGGGGTGGTGGTCAGGAGGCAAGGGGCAGCGCAATGCGCTGGCCGGCACGGGAGCTTTCGTAAATGGCCTGGATGATCTCCACCGCTTTGCGCGCCTCGCGACCGTCGAGGGCGAAGGGGCGTCCCGTGCGGATGGCGTCGGCGAAATCGGCGAATTCCATCTTGTGACCGAGGTAGCTGATGGAACCCGGATCGGCGGCGCCTCCCTGGGAGGTCGACGTGCCGATATAGGCGGCGCGGATGGCGGCGTCTTCCGGGAGCTCCTCGGCAAAGTCCCAGGCGCGGAGGTTTTCCTCTTCCATGATGATGCAGCCGCGGGTGCCGCAGAGTTCGATGCGTTTCAGAAAACCGGGATAGGAGCAGGTGGTGCCTTCGATGACCCCCAGGGCGCCGTTGGCGAAGGTGAGGGTGGCGACTGCCGTATCCTCCACCTCGATCCGTTCGTGGCCCAGGGTGGCGATGCGGCCGTCGATGCTTTCTACCGGCCCCATAAACCACTGCAGCAGGTCGATGGCGTGGATGGACTGGTTCATCAAGGCGCCGCCGCCGTCCAGATCCCACGTCCCCCGCCAGGCGCCGCTGTCGTAGTATTCCTGCGACCGGTACCATTTGACCTGGGCATCGGCCATGACGATGGTGCCGAGGCGGCCCGCCTCGATCGTCCGCTTGATCAGTTTGGGAACTTCGAAACGACTGCCGTATCCTCCACCTCGATCCGTTCGTGGCCCAGGGTGGCGATGCGGCC
>JAJBSZ010000074.1 GCA_020861125.1 Planctomycetota bacterium
CCGCCAGCAGGTCCACATGCATGGTGCTGCCGCCGCTGCCGCACAGGGCGCGCAGGAATACCCGGCCGAGGCAGGTGTCGAAGTCGCCGCATTT
Source organism: Planctomycetota bacterium (assembly GCA_020861125.1). The sequence continues at coordinate 95 of JAJBSZ010000074.1, forward strand.
CTCGGCCGGGATCGCCCCTCGCCAGGCCAGGAAGGTGCGTCCCGACAGGTCCAGGGCGATCCGCGCCAGCGCCTCGTCCATCGGCAGGAGCATCTGGCCGTAGCGGACGATGCCCGCCTTGTCGCCAAGGGCTTCCGCCAGGGCCCGGCCGAGACAGATGCCGGTGTCCTCCACCGTGTGGTGGGCGTCGACGCCGATGTCACCGGTGGCGTCGACCTGGAGGTCGAACAGGGCGTGCCGGGTGAGGAGCGTGAGCATGTGGTCAAAAAACTCGACGCCGGTGGCGATGCGGGCTTCGCCGGTGCCGTCCAGATCCAGGGCCAGGCGGATTCGGGTCTCGCCGGTGTGGCGCTCGATGGTTGCCGTGCGTGGGGTCATGGGCCGCACCCTCCTTTTTCAGGCGCTGCCGCAGCGCCGGGCGACAATGTCGGAAACCTCGGCGGCGGCCGATACCACCGTCATCATGATTTCGCCGGCCTCCCGCTCCACCGTCCGCGCTTCCACCGTCCGCAACTGGCTGGAATTCACCAGCACGTTGACCCGGGCGGCGCGAGCGGCAGCGTCCAGCATGATGCCCGCCACCTCGACGTCGGAGAGGAGGTTCTGGTTGCCGGCGCCCGCCAGGGACGGCAGCAGTTCCGCCGCGCGGTAGCAGTAGCGGAGGACTGCCATCGGCACCTTCATGGATGCCGCCAGCGCCGCGTCCACCATCTCCTTGCGGTGGGCCTTGTCCGCGTCCGTCTCCTTGGGCAGGCGGTAGGCTTCGGCGATGCCGAGAAACGCGGCGGCGTCGGCGTCCATGGCCTGGCAGAATTCCCGGGTCAGGACCTCCAGTTTGCCGAGGATCTCCCGCATCTCCGTTTCATGCTGGGCGAAGCGCGGTTTTCCGATGGTGAAATTGGCGGCCATGGCGGCCATGGCCGACCCCAGGGCGCCAGCCAGGGCGGCAATTGCGCCGCCGCCGGGCACCGGCGAGCCGGACCCCGCCTGGGCGAGAAAATCCTTGATGCTCAGGTCGCAAAAACTGTCCATTGTCTCTCCTTTCCCGGCTTCCCGGCGGCCCGTCTGGGGCGGGCGGCGGTGAGGGCGGATGGTGCGGTATTAAAAAACCAGTCGACTTCCCAGGTACACCATGGTGGCGGTGCTGGTCTGCCGGTACCGGGTGCCGCCGGTGCCGGCCATGGCCGAGCGCTGCCGCCAGTATTCGTACTGCCAGCCGCCTTCGAGGGTCAGGCCCGGCGCCAGTTCGTACTCGGCGCCGACGAGAGCCCGGTAGAGGTGGTGGTTCCGGGTATCCCGGTGCCAGGCGCCGGCGCGCTCGGCCAGCCAGCTCCGATCCTTGACGTGCAGCCATTCCCCCTGCGCCAGCAGGGTGAGAAACGGCGTCACCCGGTAAGCCACGCCGACGTCGACGCCGTCGGATCGGACGTGCTTGTTGAAGCCCTGGTTCCAGCCGTGGGCGTATTGGGCATGCACTGACAAGGCGGTGTTCGGCACTTCCAGGGCTACGCCGATGACAAAGGCCTGTTCGTTGGACCGGGAACCGAAGGCGGGGCCGTCGCCGCTGTCGGCCCACCCCGCCAGAGTCGAATCCCACACCGGGTCGCGGCTGCCGGAGGCGGCATTGGTGCGAAAATCCCAGCGGTAGGGACTGTCGGCCCAGTAATGCACGCCCCGGGAACGGCTGTGGCGGTTGCGGAAATGGGTGGTCAGTTCCCAGCCCTCCAGGGGCAGGAAGCTAAACCCGAGCTGCCACGACTGGGGCAATTCGCTTTCGCCCCGGTAGCGGCTGGCCGAGGAGCCGAAGGTTGCGTACCGGCGCCAGGTTTCCTCCTGAAACAGGGCGGCCTCGAAGCGGTAGATGTCCCGGAGTTCATAGGTAAGGAACAGCGCCGTGGCCGGGTCCAGCAACCGCGAGGCATGGGGCAGGCGGATGGCGTTGTCCCAGGATTCGGGGCTGGCCAGGTACGACCCGGTGAGGTCCGGCGCGTCCATGAACGACTGGCCGAGGGGATCGGGCTTGTCGCCGAGGCCGAAGGGCAGTTCCATGATCCCGGCCCGGAGGCCCAAACCGGAGACGCCCGGCTTCAGGAGCTCGACGTAGGCGGCGTTGATGTTGTCGACGGAGGTGCGCCGTTCGTACTCGGTGCTGACCGGCTGCCCGGGGGTATTGGGATTGGTGCGGCGCGCGATGTTATGAAACCCGTGGTAGCCATTCAGGTTGATGTCGACGTAGGCCCGCCAGCGGTCGCCGGTACGGACGTCCAGGTCCAGGCGGGCGGTGGCCACCTCCAGACTGCCCAGCCTGCTGTCGCCGCGGCGGAGAAGGGGCGGCGATTCGCCCGGCCCCGGGTTGCCGAAGGAACTGCGGGAGCCAATGTAGGCCACCCGCACCTCGCCGCCGATGGTCACGATGGCGTTTTTGCGCAGGGACACGAAATGCGGCGGCAGTTTTGGGTCCTCGGGCGGACAGTCGGCGGCCATGCGGGTGCGTTCGAGTTCGGCCTGGACCACTTCCAAGCGGGCGAGGAGATGGCGGAAATCTTCCCCGTCTGCCTCACCGTCCGCCGCGCCGGCCGGCAGGCTGGACAGAGAAAACAGGCAGAAGCAGGCCAGGACCGCGACCGGCCGGCCTGTCACCCGATAACGGTTCCGCGTCCCATAAGGTGGCATGGTTCTCCCGTCCCCCCCAAGAAGGGAAAGGGTATTGAACCATAATGGGCGGTAAATGGCAAGGGCTAACCCCAGACTGAAGGCATATTTCCATGGAAAAATAGCGGCCCTGGGCGCCGCGCGGCGGCTGGACGGATTATCGGACCCGGGCGCCGTCAGGCGACGATGCCCCAGCGGGCCGCCTCCGGGCGGTCCAGAGTCCAGACCCGCCGGTGGAGTTCGGTCAGGCCGTCCGGGTCCTGAAGGAGGAGATTCTTTTCCGCCGGGGTCAGGCCGTCGGGGCCGGAAGCGAGGGCCTTGGCGATCAGGCCTTCCATCGCCTCCCGTTGGCCGGCGTCGGGCGTCCGTTTTTGCCGCGCCAGGGACAGGTGCAGGGCAAACACCCGGGGGATGACCACCGCCCGGGTGAAGCCGTCGCCGGGGGGAACCCGGAACGGCGAATGCGCCGGCGGCTGGCTGGCGGCGTCGTTCAGGGCCAGGATGACGGCGTCGGGACAGGTGTCCACCGGCGTCAGGAACAGCCCGAGGCGGCCGGCCCAGTCGCCCACCCGGATCCGGCTCGTCCACACCGACAGGGGCACCGAAATCATGAGGCCGACGACGATGGGGGACAGCCAGAGGAAAAAGCCCCGGTTCACCAGGAAGATGAAGGCGCCCCAGACCAGGCCGATCACCACGCCCCACCAGTGGAAACGGAGGGCCTGGAGCCAGGTGGTGCTGCGGGCGTCACGGTTCTGGGTGTTCCAGCGCACGGTGAAGCCGAGGAGGGTGGTGACCACGAACAGGCTGTGGTAGATCATCCGCACCGGCGCCAGCAGGGTGGAGAGGATCAGCTCGCCGCCCGCGCTCGCCGCCAGGCGCAGGGTGCCGCCAAAGGGGCCGGCGCCCCGCACCATGGTCAGGATGACAGTGAAGAGTTTGGGCAGGAACAGCAGGGCGGCGGTGCCGCCGAACAGGGCCAGCATGCGTTCGGTGAAGTAGCGCGGCCAGTCGGGAAACAGGGTCGGCGTCTCCGGAAAATACACCGGCAGGGTGAACAGGGCCACCACCACCTGCACGGTGCTCACCACCAGGAAAAAGAACCAGAGGAGGGCGGAGACATACGACATGATGCCGTTGATGAACAGCGCCCGGTGGGTGGGGAAAAAGCCCCGGGCCATGACCAGCCGGCTGTGCTGGAGATTGCCCTGGCACCAGCGGCGGTCGCGCACCAGTTCGTCGATGAGGGACGGCGGGTTTTCCTCGTAGGAGCCGCCCAGTTCGTAGGCGAGCCAAACGCCGTAGCCGGCCCGGCGCATCAGGGCCGCCTCGACGAAATCATGGCTCAGGATATGGCCGCCCAGCGGCTTGGGGCCGGGCAGCACCGGCAGGTGGCAGTGGCGCATGAACGGTTCCACCCGGATGATGGCGTTGTGGCCCCAGTACTGGGCGTCGCCCAGTTGCCAGTAGTGCAGGCCGGCCGCGAACACCGGCCCGTAGAGGTGGTTCGAGAACTGCTGGACCCGGGCGATGAGGGAACGGCTGTTGATGGACTTGGGTGCGGTCTGGATGATGCCGATGTCGGGCCGGGCTTCCATGGCCAGCACCAGCCGCACCAGCGTCTCGCCCGCCATCAGGCTGTCGGCGTCGAAGCAGACCATATAGGGATACCTGCCGCCCCAGCGGCGGCAGAAGTCGGCGATGTTGCCGCTTTTCCCTTTGCGGTTGACCCGGCGGTGCCGGTAGAAGATGTGGCTGAACGCCCCTTCCTCGCGGCAGAGAGCGTGCCAGGCCTCCTCTTCGTTGATCCAGGCCTCGGGGCTGGTGGAATCGCTCAGGATGAAGATGTCGAACCGATTTTCCACCCCCAGAGCCCGGAGGGAACGCCACACCGTGCGCACCCCTTCCGTCACCCGGCGAGCGTCCTCGTTGTAGACGGGAAACAGCAGCGCGGTGCGGACCGACTCCGGAATGACGGCCCCGTCCGGCACGGCGGCGGTGACGGCAAAGCGGTCGAAACGCCGCAGGGTCAGGAACAGGCCCGCCACCGCGCTCCAGAACCCCACCGCTATCCAGCCGAACAGCACGGCGAACAGCAGGGTGATGATCCCGTTCAGGACCCGGCCCTCCCGGGCAGGCAGGACGCCGTACATCACCACCGCCGCCGCCAGGGACGGGGTCAGGGTGAGAAATAGCAGGGCGCTCCGCCGCCGGAGGGCCGTCAGTTCCCAACGGCCGGCGGGGGCGGTCATGCCTGTCTCCCCCGCCAGGGCAGGATCCAGAGGGCCAGGCAGCCGAGGAGGCCGCCCACCAGGTTCCAGGACAGGCGCACCAGTCCCACCCGCTGGTATCCCTCCGACACCATGGACCGGCGGAGGACGGCGGGATGACTGAGAAACGCCCGGCCCCCCGCCGCCGGCAGGGGATAGTCGATGGCCCGATCGTGCAGGACGCGGTGCATGGCGTCCATGGTCTCGGCCACGCCGCCCTCCGGCCCGGCGGCGACGAGGCACTCGTGGGCGATCTCCAGCCCGGCCAGCGGATCGATGTCCATGC
>JAJBSZ010000375.1 GCA_020861125.1 Planctomycetota bacterium
ACATACAGGTAATCGGGAATAGCGGGATAGCTGTCCGGAAAACCGCCGTGGATTTCCCAATTGTAGAGAAAGCGGCTGGTGGAGGTGGCGTATTCGCCGTATTCCTGGATGTAGGCAGGGTCCAGGCCACTGGCGGCGGCGGTTTGGACGATCAATTCCCGATCGTAGACGGGAATGCCAAGGCGTTCGGCGACCTGCTGACCAATGGCCCGGCCACCGCTGCCGAATTCGCGGCTCACCGTGATGATACGACTAGCCATGCCGAATCTCCCCGTGGTCCAGGGGAGCCACCCGCTCGACGTAGATGCGATGCAGGAGATAGGCTCCCAACGCCGCCGATGCCCCTTCGGCCAGGAAAAACGCCCACCACACCCGATCCAGTGTATACCGGGTCGCCAGAAAGTACAAGACAGGCAGCAACACCACCACCACCCGCATCAGGGTGATAAGCAGGCTGTAGACGCCATTGCCGAGCGCCTGGTAGAGACCTTGGGCAATGAGGGTGAAGGCGACGAATACAAAGGAAAGGCTGATGACCCGCAAGGCGACGGTGCCGATGGCAACCAGCTCCCGCGAGGCGTCGAACAAGGAAAGAATGTCGGGGGCAAAAACCTGCAAACACACCATGCCCGTCACCATGATGATCAGGGAATAGCAAAACCCGTACCGCATGGTCTGTTCCACCCGGCGCCGGTTGCGCGCGCCGTAGTTGAAGGCGGTCAGGGCGATTACGCCATTTCCCAATCCCAATGCGGGCATAAAGATGAAATTCTGGATTCTGATATACACCCCGAACGCCGCCACGGCGGTTGGAGAAAAGCCCATCAGGATGGTATTGACGCCAAACCCCTGCAGGGGGTTGAGGGACTGCATGAGGATGGCTGGCGCGCCGACCCGGTAGATTTGGGCGAGTATCCGCCCGTCGGGCCGGCATTCGCGCCAGGCAAACCGTATTTCGCGGTTTTTCGTGAAGTTGAGGGTCACGGTAATTACCAAGGCGATCATCTGCCCGCATACGGTGGCGATGGCCGCGCCCCGCACACCCAACGCAGGGAATCCCGCCAAGCCGAAAATAAGGATGGGATCGAGAATGATATTACACACCGCCCCAACCAGCTGCGAGGCCATGGACAATCCGGTCTTGCCGGTGGATTGCAGCAGCCGCTGAAACATGATCTGGCCCGTGGCGCCGAAGGAAAACACCAGGCAAATTGTCAGGTACTCCACCCCATACCGGTGGATATCGGGATCGGTGGTCTGCCAGGCAAAATAGGAATCGGTCAAGAAAAGGCCGAAACAGAGAAAAACCAGATACGTCACGCAGGCGAGGAAAATGCCATTGCCCGCCGCGCGGTTGACTCCGGCGGCATTTCGTTCGCCCAACAACCGTGAAAGGTAGGAATTGACCCCCACCCCGGTGCCAACGCTGATGGAAATCACCAGCAACTGGATAGGAAAGGCGAGGGTAAGTGCGGTTAGCGCTTTTTCGTCGAGATGGGAGACAAAGAGGGTGTCCACCACATTGTACAACGCTTCCATGATCATGGATAACATCAACGGCAGGGACATGGTGAGCAAAAGCCGTCCAACCGGTGCGGTGGCCATTTTATTTTCGGGCAGCGGCGTCGCATCCACAAGGGGACCTTTCCACAAGCAGGCTTATTCGGTACCAAAGACGTTAACGAGCCGGCGTCCATCCAATTCCGCGCCGGCAAATGCTCTTGAGTGGCGCCGGATGGGCATCATTGGGGCAGCTTGCGCAGGAGCATAAGGAAAAGTTCCCGCTCGATGTCCGTCATCTGGCTGGTGATAAAAACGTGACCTCGTTGTTTAATCTCTTCGATCAGTATCCGGGTCCGCCGCCCTTTTTCCGTAGGCATAATGGCATATTCCCGGCGAAACTCGGGGTTGGGGGCGCGGGTGATGTAGCCTTCCCGCAGCAGTTCCTTGACCGCCTTGGCGACCGTACTTTTGTCGACGTGGAGGTGGGCGGAAATCTCATCCTGCGAGAAACCGGGATTGTCGCAGATGCAGCAGAGGTACATCATATGCCCGGCCTTGACGCCGATGGACTGGAGTTCGTGGGAGTACAGCAGGAGCAAACGCCGGTAGGCGATCGCCAGCGTTTTGGTGATATCCACCGCGTCTGTGGGGTTCACACAATCTCCAGGCCACCGTCGGGTCTTCAATCCTTCTTCAGGATGATCCGCCGGCTGAAATGACCGGATTTCACGCCGAAAAACTGCCGCAACCGGCGCATGGATTCCTCACCCAGCCACTGGAAGAGGACGTACAGGGGCGGGATCAGGATCATGCCGAAAACCAGAGCGACGATCATGCCCCAGAAGGTGGTCTGACCGATGGCGCGGCGGCTACCGGAACCGGCGCCCGTGGCCACCACCATAGGCGCTACGCCAAAGACGAAGGACAGGCCGGTCATCTGCACCGCCCGAAAGCGCACCCGCATACTGAGCATCGCCGCGTCATAGAGGGACTGGCCGTCATCACGCTCCTGTTTGGCGTATTCCACCATCAGGATGGCGGTCTTGGCGGTGAGACCAACCAGCATCAGCAGGCCGAGCTGGCAATAGATGTTCATCGCCTGCCCATACAGCCGCAGCGCCAGCAGCCCGCCCAAGGTAGCGGTGCCCACGGACAAAAACACGGGGATGGGCATGACCCAGCTCTCGTACTGCGCCACCAGGAAGAGGTACCCGAACACCAGGGCGAGAAGCATCAGCCAGACGATCTGGCCCTGATTCTGGCTTTCCTGGTAGCTCATGTCGGTCCAGCCGATCTGGTATTCCCGCGACATTTCCGTTCGTACCAGATCCGCCACCGTCTGCATCATCTGGCCGGAGCTGACCGACGGCAGGCTCTGGGTATTGATAGCGGCCGACTGGAACATATTGAAGCGCTCCACCTGCCGGGGACCGAGAATCCAGCGCACACCGGCGATGGCGGTCAGGGGCACCGAGTCGCCGGCGGTGGACGTGACGGTAAGTTGCTCGATGTCGTTCAGGTTGCGGCGGAAGGCCGGGCCGGACTGGAGCTTCACCTGGTAGGTTTTGCTGTACATATTGAAATCATTGACATAGTACGACCCGAGCTGGGTCTGCAGGGTGCTGAAGACGGCGCTCACGGGTACGCCCATAACCTCAGCCTTGTCCCGATCGAGATCGATGTACACCATTGGGGTATCGGCGTCGAAGGACGTGAAGGCGTACATCGCCTGGCCCGTCTCCAGAATCTTCCCCATGAGAAAGGTGGTGGCGTCGGCCAGGTCCCGCGGTGTCTGCTGCCCCGTCGCCATCAGGGAAAATGTCACGCCACCGGTAGCCCCAAGGCCCATGATGGCCGGCGGCACGAAGGCAGTCACCGACGCGTCCGGCAGGGCCTGGGCCCGGCGGGACACCTCCCGCTGGATGGCGCCGACCTGGGTGGCCGGCGTTTTCCGTTCGTCCCAATCCTCGAGGTCGACGATCACCATGCCGAGGTTTTCTCCCTGACCGGCGGTGAGGCTCTGGCCGGGCACGGTGAGGATTTTGTGGATACCCGGTATATCGCGGATCCGCGCATACAGGTCCGCCAGCGCCGCTTCGGTCCGGCTGAGGGTGGCCCCGGGCGGCAACACCACATCGCAAAGAACGGCCCCCTTGTCCTCCGCCGGCAGAAAGGCCGAAGGCGTGGTGATGAAGAGGGCGTAGTTGGCATAGGCGATGGCGCCGAAAATCACCGCGGTCACCACCAGGCGCCGGGCGAGGATGCCGGCGAAAAACAGGTAGCCGCCGCGGGTGTAGTCTACCGCCCGGTTGAACCAGCGGAAGAAACCGGTTGGCGGTTTAATCTCGCGCATGACGATGGCACACAGGGCAGGACTGAGGGTCAGGGCGCTTATGGTGGAAATGACCAGAGCGATGCACATGGTGACGGCGAACTGGAAATAAATGATTCCGACCATCCCGCCGTAGAAGGCAATGGGCAGGTAAATCGCCACCACCACCAGGGTCGTGGCGATAAGCGCGCCCGACAGCTGCTCCATCGTCTTCATGGCTGCGTCGAGAGGGGTTAGCTTTTCCTCGTGGATGAGCCGGGCGCAACTCTCCACCACGCAGATGGCATTGTCCACCACCGATCCGATAACCAGGATGAGGGCAAACATGGTCAGGGTGTTGATGCTCATGTTGAACAGATACAGGACGAGAAAGGTGCCCACCAGCGACACCGGGATGGTGAGGGTCGGCACCAAGGTGGCACGCCAGTCCTGAAGAAAGAGGTAGGTGATGATCACCACCAGAATGAAGGTGAGGAGAAGGGTCTGGACGATCTCCAGCATCGCCACCCGCACGAACTTGGTGGAATCGTAGGTAAAATCCCATGTCACCCCATCGGGGAAATTCGCCGCCATCCGCGTGAGTTCCGTTCGGACGTTGTTGACGAGTTCCAGGGCATTGGCGGAATTGAGTTTGAAAATGCCAAGAGCGATGGCGGGTTCACCGTTGCGGCGGTTGACGCCGCCGTAGGTCTCCGCCCCGAGCTCGATGCGGGCGATATCGGCGATCCGCACCTGCCGTCCGTTATCGCCGGAGCGGACGACAATGGCGCCGAATTCCTCCTCGGTCAGCAGCCGGCCTCGGGTTTCGACCTTGTATTGCATTGCATCGTCCGAGAATTCCTTGCCGACCGAGCCGGTGGCAGCCTGCATGTTCTGGCTGGCGATGGCAGCGGAAACTTCGTCGTAGCCGATATCCATCGCCCGCATCCGGTGCGGATCCAGCCAGATCCGCATGCTGTATTTTCGTTCGCCGAAGATCGTGGCCTGGCCGACGCCATCGATGCGGGCGATGGCGTCACTGACGTTGATGGAGACGTAATTGCTCAAAAACAGGGTGGAATGTTCCGGATTGCTGCTCTGGAAGGTGACAACCGCCGCCATGTCGGAGGAACTCTTGGTCACCACCACCCCGTTGTTGACCACCTCGGGGGGAAGAAGGTGTTCGGCGCGCTTGACGGCGTTGTTGGTGTTCACCAGCGCCATATCCTCGTTCACATCCGATTTGAAGGTCAGCATGAGTTCATACTGCCCTTCGTTGTTGGAGGTGGACGAGTAGTACACCATGTCCTCGACCGAATTGACCTCGGCCTCGATGGGGGCGGCGACGGTATCGGCGATGACGGTGGATCCGGCGCCGGGATAAAAGGCCGAGACCTTGATGGTGGGCGGCGTCACCTGCGGGTATTCGGACACGGGCAACATGAACACGCACATGGCGCCAGCC
>JAJBSZ010000181.1:0-797 GCA_020861125.1 Planctomycetota bacterium
GCCTTCGGCCGCGGCGGCGGCGAAAGGGGTTGAGTATACCCATGCGGCCCGGAAGCGCCAGACCCGGCGCCACCGTTATCCTACGGATACAAGCAGGAGAGAGAGACAGACAGGGATCGCACCGCTCCAGGGGTGGCCGTGACAGGGGAGCGCGCGAGGGCGCCTTTCCTCCGCCGTCGTCCGGGGGAGGGATGGATGCCATGGACCATGCCGTTGGGGAGGACCTGCATTCACCAAATACAAGCGGTTCGATCGGGGGATCGAACCGCCACGGTACCGCTCTGGTGAGGGAGGAGGAGATTAGGCCAGGGTCAATTCCGCCACCACCCAGTCGTGCAGGGTCGTGGGGGGGACGTGGACGTAGTATTTTTGGCGCATGCGCTGGGTGGCTTTTTCCAGGGTCAGCGCCTGTTTGATCACCAGATCCACCGCGGTGCGCCGCACCCGGTTGGTGAAGCGGCCCGAGGGCAGGGCGCGGTGATCCATCGGCAGGGAAGAATGCTTGCGGCGCTGTTCGCAATAGTGTTTGGAGTAGGTCACCTCCAGCATGGTGGGGCCGGAAATGCCCACCTCCCGCAGACGGCGCCGGCCGATGGAATGGCGTTTGGAGAGTTCGCCGCACCGTGGACAATGGGCCACCTTGCGTGACATGTTTATCTTGCGGTACTTGGTCCCGCGCGGCACCCCCACCTTTGAGGACGACATGGTTTTTTCGGACACGGCCTTCTCTCCTTGGCATGATGGTTCGGTTTCGCCGTGCGGCATCGGCGGGAAACCGTACTCCCCCGGGTTCCGAT
>JAJBSZ010000181.1:807-5255 GCA_020861125.1 Planctomycetota bacterium
GGTGAGGCCCCTCGTCGAAGTCACTTATTGTTTCTATGGTTATCGGCGGGTTGGCAGGGATGGATTGAGAAAATATCGGAATTTTCTTGCGGCCACATCGCGGGAAGATCGGGGGATCGGCTATTTCCCGGCGGTTTCAGTCGAGGTCCTCCGGCCGGACCCGGGCAACCGCCGGCAGGGAGACAGCCAGGCGATAGGCCGGGGTGGTGCCCGATTTCACCAGCGCCTGCAGGGCGGTGAGCTTGGCGAGATCGGCGGCGGCGGTGGCCGAGTCCACAGCGGCCAGCCGGCAGTAGTACTGGGTGTCGAAGGTTGGCGGCAGCGGTTCGCCGCCGAGACGGTAGAGCTGATCCAGCGCGGCGAATTGGCGCCCGTTTAACCGTCCTTGCAACGACTGGAGCAGCCGGTTTTTCTCGATGATAAAGGTTAGCCGGGACGCGTTCTGGCGGCCGGCTTCGATCGAGCGCGCCGCAAACCATACCAGCCAGGCGGTTACATCGCCGTCCGGACGCGCCTGGTCCAGCTGCTCGCGGTATTCTGCCCGGCACGCCTCCATCGGTGGTGACAGCGGCGTCAGGAGGGGCAGGTCCGTGGCCTGCATCAGGGCCGACTCCGCCAGGGCCAAGGCCAGGGGTTCGTTGGCGTCCTTGAAGGGTTGAAGAGACTGGAACCAGCGGTAGGCCAAGCCGGCCCGGGTCAGGGGACGGTCGGCATACCGTACCCTGCCGCCGGAGAACCAGCGGACAAACCCCATCAGGTTCTGGTGGGAATCGATGGGCGTCGGCCGGGGTCGGGGTCGAGCCCCAAACACCGGGCGCCCTTTGGGCGGAGCGTAGGAGAATCGTGACACCAGGCGCTGCCAGGCCAGAATCCGTCTCGAACTGATGGCCTGCCCGGCGTGGCGGTACACGGCGATGGCGAGAAAGGCGGGCGCGCCGGCCTCCCGGCCGGGAAGGCCGGTGGACTGCCGGGCCGCCGACCGTACCGCGGCCTCATCGATCTCCCGGTTCTCCAGGTTGGCCGAAGCCACGGTTTCCCGAACGATGGCATCCACCGCCAGGTCCCGCAGATCCCGGGGCGGCAGGTGCATGGCCACCCCCATCGCCACCGACGCCTCGGTGAGAAACAGCCATTCGGCCCGGCTCAGGGCGCTGGCGTCCCAGCGGTAGGGCGGTTCGTCTTTGTGTAACCAATTCCAGGTCATACCCTGCCGCCCCGTCACCGCTGTCGAGAAGCTGACGTACCTCGCCTCGGCGTCGGAAGCCGGCCAAGCGCTGTTCGCCCATAATACATCGCGTTCCTGCCCGCCGGGACCGGATGCGCCCCCGGTTTCGGGCGCCGGTTACTCCGTTGCCAGCCGGAGTGCCTGCCGGAAGGCGGCAAGAAACGCGTCCATATCCTGGTCCGTACCGATACTCACCCGCAGACAGTCATCAAGACCGGGGCTGCGGAAATACCGGACATACACCTTGTGCTCGTATAGGTGGCGGAAGACGGATTCAGCCGCCTCTCGCCCCGCCAGCCGGAGCAACAGGAAATTGGCGCCGCTGTCATAAACCGTCACGCCGAGGGCGGCGAGCTCCCGGGCGGTGCGTTGCCGGGTGGCCACGATGCGATCCACCACCGACCGCAGGTAGTCCTGATCCCGCAAAGCCGCTTCCGCCCCCGCCTGGGCCAGCCGATCCAGGTTGTAGTAATCCCGAACCTTCTCCAACTGCGCCGCCAGGTCCCGGGGCAGGAATCCCAGCCCGACGCGGAGGCCCGCCAGGGAATAGCTTTTGGAAAACGTCCGGACCACCACCAGGTTGTCATACTCCCGGATCAGCGGAATCGCCGTCTGGCCGGAAAAATCGGCATAGGCTTCATCCACCACCAGCAGGCCGTCCGTGACCGCTGCCGCCAGACGGCGAATCTCGGCTTCCGGGAACACGGTGCCGGTGGGGGCATTGGGATTGGGCAGAAACACCAGTTTGACGCCGGCCAGATCCAGGTGAGCCGGCAGGGCGAACCCGTCGGCGAAGGGAATGGGCCGGTATTTCGCATCCTGCATGGCGGCAAGGGTTTCGTAATAGGTATAGCTGGGCTGGAACGCCACCACCTCGTCACCCGGGTCGCAGCAGGCCTGAAACAGGATCCGGAGCATTTCGTCGGAGCCGTTGGTTGCCATGACTTCCGCCGGATCCACCTGGTAGATGTCGGCCGCGGTCTCCCGCAGCCGCGGGCTGGTGGACTCCGGATAGACGGCGAGGCCGGCGAGGGTCGCCTCGATGGCCCGGATGGCCTGCGGGCTGGGCGGATACCGGTTTTCATTTTGGTTGAGTTTCACCACCTGCGGGTCGTCGGTGGAGGTACCGGGAATATACCCCGTCATCGTCCGGACGCAGTCGCGAACCCTGGGCATGCCAATTCCTTTCCTCGTCGTATTTTTCTCATGGCTACGGCAAACGGTATACTTATAATGCGTTTCACCCCCTTCTGGCAACAGGAATTGTCGCGGCAGGGGGAGGACAGGGAAGGGTTTGGCGCATGCGCGCAGTGGTACAACGGGTTCGCTACGGCCGGGTGACGGTGGACGGCATTACCGTCGGTACTGTCGGCCACGGCGTGGTGATATTGCTCGGCGTCGGCACGGCCGACGATACCCGCCAAGCGGATCTCCTGGCGGCGAAATGCGTAAAATTACGGATTTTCCGGGATGAAGACGACAAAATGAACCGCTCCCTCCTGGACTCGGGGGGCGGCGCTCTTGTGGTCAGCCAGTTCACCCTGTACGCCGATACCGCCAAAGGCAACCGGCCCTCCTTTACCGCCGCCGCGGCGCCGGACCGGGCGGCCGCGCTTTACGACCGCTTCTGCCAGGCGCTGGCCGACCATGGTGTCGGGGTCGGGCGGGGGGTGTTCGGCGAGCATATGGAAGTGGAATTGGTGAACGACGGGCCGGTAACCATCTGCCTCGACACCGACGCCTGGTGCGGATCGAATTAACCACAGTGGCGGATCACCGCCACGGGATCAGGAAGGGTTCGGCATGATACGACTGGCGATTGCAGGCGCCGGCGGGAAGATGGGACAACGGCTGCTGGCTCTGTCCGACGGGGACGATTCTTTCACGCTGGTGCAGGCCATCGAATGGACCGGATTCCCCCTCATGGGACAGCCGGTCGACGCCGGCAGCCCCCTGGCGCCCCGGGCCGGCGATCTCGTCTGGACATCGGCTCTGGCGGCGGGTGCCGACGTGCTGGTGGATTTTTCCGCGCCGGAAAGCACGGTCGCCAACGCCCAACTGGCGGCGACCTTTTCCACCGCCCTGGTGATCGGCACCACCGGATTGGACGCGGCGCAGCGGCAGGCGATCGAGGCCGTCGCCGCCGCCGTGCCGGTGATGCTGGCGCCCAACTATTCTCTCGGCGTAAACCTCCTGTTTTCCCTCGCAGCCGAGGCGGCCCGGGTTCTCGGCGAGGGTTTCGACGTGGAGATCGTCGAAGCACACCACAACCAGAAAGCCGATGCGCCGTCGGGAACCGCCCTCGGACTGGCCCGGGCCGTGGCCGGGCCTCTGGGCCGGGATGTGGAGACCGATCTCGTCCACGGCCGGTCGGGCCGGCCGGGCCCGCGCGGCAAACGGGAGATCGGCATGCACGCCCTGCGCATGGGGTCGGTGACCGGCGACCACACCGTCCATTTTTGCAGCGACGCGGAGTGCGTCAGCATCAGCCACCACGCCGAGTCCCGGGATGTGTTCGCCGCCGGCGCCCTACGGGCGGCCAAATGGATCGCGGGCCGTCCAGCGGGCCTGTATTCCATGCAGGACCTCCTGTTTGGCCCGACCCGGTGACCCAACCGGCAGGGCGGGCAGCACGACCGCCCCGGGCGGTAACAGTTATCCGTCCGGGCGCGCTGGGGGACGTCCTGGCTGTCCGCCGGCTGATCCGGCAGATCGCCCTATCTTTCCCCACCGCCCGGCGGCAATTGGTCGCTCCCGGCGAACGGGGCAAATTTCTTTGCCGGCACGGCTGGGCCGACCGCTGGTTCGACGCCGACCGGAGCCTTTTTTCCTGGATCCACGGCGAGAGTCCGGATCCGCCGCCGCCCGCCCTGGCCGCCGTCTTTTCCGATAGCGATGTGGTGATCGCGTTCGCCGATTTCCCCGGCCCGGCGGAACGGCACCGCTTCACGGCCCGGCTGCGGGCGCTGGCGCCGGCCACAGCCACCGTCCTGCTCCCCCCCTCACAATCGCCCCCCGGATCCAGCATCCCCATCGCCCAATGGCTGCTGGCGCCGCTCCGCGCGGTGTGCCCACCGCCTGCGGCGGGAACTGCGGCGGCGGGAAATTCCACAACGGGCGATACGGCAGCTGGCGATGAGACGGCGAGGGAAGCGACGGCGGGAGACGCGACGGCGGGTAATGCTCGAGCGGGAGAAGCGACGGGGGCCGAGGTGACGGGCGG
>JAJBSZ010000078.1 GCA_020861125.1 Planctomycetota bacterium
CTGCCTCTGGTCCGGGGAAGCCAACCGGGACCAGACGGAAAACGAGACCCACCGATTGGATATAAATATATTTTTCTTTAATATACTGTGCGTGTCACACCCCACCGCCTCCCCTTCCCGGATATGCCGTCGGCAACCGAAATTCGGCGCCTCGGGCAATCCAGGCTGAAGTGGGGGCGGTACGGATTAGTTCCGCAGGTATTCGTCGATGGCGGCGGCGGCCTTTTTGCCGGCGCCCATGGCTTCGATGACCGTGGCGGCGCCGGTGACGATATCACCGCCGGCGAAGACGCCGGGCACGTTGGTCATCATCCGTTCGTCGACCGGGATGTTGCCCCGTTTATCGAGGGTAAGGCCCGGGAACGATTTGGTAAGGATGGGATTCGGTCCATTGCCGATGGCCACGATCAACTGGTCGCAGGGGATGACGTGTTCCGAACCGGCGATTTCCACCGGCCGGCGGCGGCCGCTGGCGTCGGGTTCGCCCAACTCCATCTTGAGGAGTTCGATGCCGGTGAGCCAGCCGTTGTCGTCGCCGATGAGTTTGGTCGGCGCCACCAGTTCCATCAGCTTGACCCCTTCCTCGAGGGCGTGGTGCACTTCCTCTTCCCGGGCGGGCAGTTCGTTTTTGGTGCGGCGGTAGATCAGGGTGACGGATTCGGCGCCCAGGCGGAGCATGGAGCGGGCCGAGTCCATGGCCACATTGCCGCCGCCGGCGACGCAGACATTTTTTCCCACCAGCACCGGCGTGTCGTAGGTGGGGAAGCGGTAGGCCTTCATCAGGTTGATGCGGGTAAGGATCTCGTTGGAGGAGTAGACGCCCTTGAGGTTCTCGCCCGGAATGTTAAGGAACCACGGCAGCCCCGCACCGGAGCCGATGAATACGGCGTCGAAGCCGGTCTCCAGCAACTGCGGCACGGTGACGGTGGGCCCGACTGGATAGTCCATGCGGAATTGGACGCCCAGTTCCCGGAGGAAATCGCACTCCCGCTGGACGATGGCCTTGGGCAGGCGGAATTCGGGGATGCCGTAGACCAGCACCCCGCCCGGCGAATGCAGGGCCTCGAAGATCATCACGTCATGGCCGAGCAGGGCCAGATCGGCACCGGCGGTGAGACCGGACGGGCCGGACCCGACGATGGCCACGCGCTTGCCGGTCTTGGCCGGCATCTCGGGGACGGACGCCAGGTTGTTTTCCGCTTCGAAATCGGCGGCGAAGCGCTCCAGCCGGCCGATGGCGATGGGCTCGCCCTTTTTGCCCAGGACGCAGCGGGCCTCGCACTGGGTCTCCTGCGGGCACACCCGGCCGCAGACGGCGGGCAGGTTGTTGGTGCGTTTCAGCACCTTGGCGGCGGCGCCGAAGCGGCCGTCGGTGATCTCTTTGATGAAGCCGGGGATGTTGACATTCACCGGGCAGCCGTCGACGCAGAAGGGCTTCTTGCACTGGAGGCAGCGGGCGGCCTCGGCCCGGGCCATGTCCGGGGTATAGCCGAGGGCCACTTCGTTGAAGTTTTTGGCCCGGACCAGCGGGTCCTGTTCCGGCATAGGCGTGCGGCCCTTGGCTTTTTCCACCGGCACGTCTTCCCGTTCCCGGTGTTCCTGGAAGGCCGAGCCCTCCTGCTCACGGTAGGCGGCGAGGCGGGAGAGGAGCAGGTCAAAATTCACCTGGTGGCCGTCAAACTCCGGCCCGTCGACGCAGGTAAACTCGGTCTTGCCGCCCACCTCCACCCGGCAGCCGCCGCACATGCCGGTGCCGTCGATCATGATGGAATTGAGGGAGACGATGGTCTTGGTGCCGAAGGGACGGGTGGTCTCCACCACCGCCCGCATCATCACCGGGGGGCCGATGGCGACCACGCGGTCAATTTTCACCCCGTCCTGTAGCATTTTCTGCAGCGGCCCGTTGACGAATCCCTTTTCGCCGTAGGAACCGTCGTCGGTGACGACGATCAGTTCGTCCGCTTCCGCCCGCATCTTGTCTTCCCAAAAGAGGAGGTCCTTGCTGCGGGCGCCGATGATGGAGATGATCCGGTTGCCGGCTCGTTTCAACGCCCGCTGGATGGGGAAGACGGGGGCAATGCCCAGCCCGCCGCCGACGCAGACCACGGTGCCGAAATTTTCGATCTCCGACGGATGGCCCAGGGGGCCCACCACGTCCAGGATGCGGTCGCCTTCCGCCAGCTCATCCAGCTTGTGGCTGGCCAGCCCCACCACCTGCATCATCAGCACCAGGACACCGGTAACCGGGTCATAATCGGCGATGGTCAGCGGCACCCGCTCCCCCCGGTCGTCGCCGCGGACGATGACGAACTGGCCGGGCTTGGCATTGCGGGCCACCACCGGGCAGTAGAGATGGAATTCCTTGATCACGTCGGAATGGGCGATCTTCTTCAAAATGATATTCTGACGGGGATCATCCCCATAGAGGATGGAGAAGGTATTCTCCGGCGTCTGACAGGTGTGTTCTTGCGGGCTGCTGGCCATCTCTTTCCCTCGTGAGGCTGTGGGCTATGGGACTCGCCCGGAGACTTCTCCGGGCAAGCATCGCAACGGTTGTTGGTTCAATATAAATATATTTATCCTTAATTCACCGGCGAGTCAAGGATAAAATAAAAATTTCCCTAATTTGATCCGGGAAATTTCCTAAGAAGGTAATTTATTAGTAAATAACATTTTACACCCTTTGCGGGTATTCCAACGAAAGTTAGCGCCGTCCCTCTGCTCCGGTACTAGCCAAACCCCATCGGCCACTATTTTCGAGGAAAAAACCATTGCCTTTACTCGCTCCGTGTAGTACAGTGAAGAGGTTGAGGAAGACTAGGCACTGAAGTTAATTTCTTATGAATCTCGGTGTCACCCTGTTGTTGTAGTTACACTTCTTCCCAACGAGAGTATCAGGAGATCAAGTAAGGGTTCATGGTCTAGGCAAGCAATCCTCTTACGCGTCACCAGTCAAGACCATTCATGAACACGGATCAACCGGTGGCGTCAGCACCGGGGCTGGTTCCCCCCGATCCCGGGGGGACCGGCTGGACCCGTCGCGTTGGCGGTACAACGGCGAATGGACCCGTGCCATACAGGAGACATGATAGAGAAAACACTTTAAACTGTTTCATACCCGAGGCCAGACTATAGTAAAGTTCCCGGGTCCATGGTGTGGGCAAGCAAATCCTCTTACGATCCACCTGTTACTCCTTCATGAACACATATCACCCGGCGGCTACCACCGCTGATGGCTGGTTTCCTCCAATACCAGAGGAACCGCTGGACCCGTCGTCCTTTTTTGGGGGCGGCGGGAAGTGTGTGTTCATGAGGGATGTAAGAGGCCCTGCTTGCCCGCACTGTAGTACCCGCTTGCCCCATCTTTTACCCCGATTGTGAAAAGGGAAATGATGGCGATTACAGTGTCCATTGGTTGCAAAGATTGTTTTTGTACCTGCCTCTCTCTCCTCCGGCGGTGTATCTTCCGCGGCAGCAGTCAGGCGTGTGCCCGGGCCTTCACCGTCACGGAAGAAACCTGGCTCGAGTGGGAAGCGGGCAATGTGCCAGACGTGCCGACCATCATCAGCGTGACCGACCGGATCCAGCAGGTGATCCGGTGCCAGAACGCTCCGCTAACGCCGGAACTCATCATCACGGCGGAAGAATTGCTCCGCGCCAACGAATTGCTGCAGATCTACGCCAAACACCTCAGCCACGACCTCGCCACCATCAAGCCCCATTTCACCCTGGTCGACAAATTCTCCCAGCCGCCACGCCCGGAAAAGGACCCCGATCGGCTCCCACCGCGACCCATCCGCCGCCGTACCAAACCAAAATCATGACGGCTGGCTTGGCGGTCTTGCCACACGCTTTCCACGAAAAAAAAATCCCCAACCCGACCAGGTTGGGGATTTGCCGTTTGCGTGCGGCCCGACTTTGCAACCCGGTTTTCAGGAAACGTTGCCGCGGGCTTCCATGATGGTGTTGGACCGCTTGTGGTGCAGGTCCAGCGGGTGCGGTGGGGTATTCCAGATCTCGGTGGCGTATTCCATGATGGTGCGATCGCTGGAAAACTTACCGGAACGGGCGGTGTTGAGAATGGACTTTTTCGTCCAGGCGGTCTGATCCCGGTAGTCCGCCTGCAGGCGGGCATGGGCCTCGGAATACGACGGCAGGTCCGCGATCAGCAGGTAGCGGTCGCCCCACTCCAGCAATGCCTTGCGGATCGGCTCGAATATCGGGCCTTCTCCCACCGAGAAGTGGCCGCCGAAGAGGAGGTCCAGCGCTTCCCGGATCTCGTCGTTCTGGCGGTACAGTTCGTCGGGGCGGTAGTTCTCGGCCACGGCCTTGGCCTCTTCCGCGTCCAGGCCGAAGATGTACATGTTCTCCCGGCCCACCTCTTCCATGATCTCGATGTTCGCCCCGTCCAGGGTGCCGATGGTGATGGCCCCGTTCAGCATGAACTTCATGTTGCCGGTGCCCGACGCCTCGGTGCCGGCGGTGGAGATCTGCTCCGACACGTCGGTGGCGGGGATGATCTTTTCCGCCAGGCTCACCCGGTAGTTGGGCAGGAAATAGACCTTGAGCCGGTCGCCGATCACCGGGTCGTTGTTGACCACGTTGGCGACGTTGTTGATCAACTTGATGATCAGTTTGGCCATCTCATACCCGGGCGCGGCCTTGGCTCCGAACAGGAAGGTCTGAGGGGTCCACGGCATGTTCGGATTGTGCCGCAGCCGGTTGTAGAGCATGATGATGTGGAGCGCATTCATCAGCTGGCGCTTGTACTCATGCAGCCGTTTCACCTGGGTGTCGAAGATGGAGTCGGGGTTGAGGACGAAACCGCATTCCTTGCGCACGTGATCCACCAGCGCCAGCTTGGCCTTGCGGCGAGTTTCCCGGAATTCCTCCTGGAAGCCGGCGTCGTCGGCGAACCGCTCCAGCTGCCGCAGATCGTCCAAGTGCGTTATCCACCCCTCGCCGATGCGGCCGCTGATCAATTCCGCCAGCGGCGGATTGGCCTTCAGGAGCCAGCGGCGCTGGGTGATGCCGTTGGTCTTGGAATTGAAACGCTCCGGATACATGTCGGCGAAATCCGGCACCACCCGGCTTTTCAGCAGTTCGGTGTGGATGGCGGCCACACCGTTGGTGGAGTGGGAGCCCACGATGCAGAGGTTGGCCATGCGCCCCTGCTTGGGTTCCGACTCCTCGATCAGGCTCATCCGGGCCAACTTGTCGACGT
>JAJBSZ010000352.1 GCA_020861125.1 Planctomycetota bacterium
TACCGGGCCGCCAGCGGCAGGATGCCCTCGATGCGGTCCGTCTCCCCCGACACCGAATTCACCAGCGCACGCCCCGGGTAGAGGCGGAGCGCCCGCTCCATCGCCTCCGGTTTCACCGTGGCGATGGCCAGCGGCGCCGCCACCGCCGGAGCGAGCATGGCGACGGCGGCGCGGAGCATGGCCGCCTCGTCGATGCCGCCGAGGCCGAGGTTCACGTCCAGGAGATCCGCACCGGCCGCGATCTGTTCTTCGGCGAAGACGGCGACCCGTTCCAGGTTGCCTGCGAGAAGTTCCGCCTGAAAGGCCTTTTTGCCGGTGGGATTGATGCGCTCGCCGACGATGCGGAGCGGCGCCGCCCGGCCGTCGACGGCGGAGAAATCCACCAGGGTCCGGGACGACGCCACCGCCAGCCGGCGGGAAATGGGCGGCGGCGTACGGCTGCCGGCGATGGCGTCCAGGGCGCGGCGGGTGGCGCGGATGTGGTCCGGCGTGGTGCCGCAGCAGC
This sequence comes from Planctomycetota bacterium, assembly GCA_020861125.1. The sequence goes on from JAJBSZ010000352.1 coordinate 506, forward strand.
CGCCGACGATGGACGCGCCCATGCCGACGCCGCGGGCCACCGCGCTGGCGAACTCCTCCGGCCCCAGGTCGTAGTGGTTCCGCCCGTCCCGGAGGCAGGGCATGCCGGCGTTCGGCTTGATGAACACGGGCACCCGGGCGTAGGGCAGCATCCGCTCCAGCAGCAGGAGCATCTCCTCCGGACCGGTGGAACAGTTGCAGCCCACGGCGTCGGCGCCCAGCCCCTGGAGAATGACCAGCGCCACCTCCGGCGGCGAACCGGAGATGGTGCGGCCGTGGGCGTCGTAGGTCATGCCGGCGATGACCGGATGATCGGAAGTGAGCTCGCGCACGGCGATGACGGCGGCGCGGGCCTCCTGAATATCCATCATGGTCTCGATCATGAACCCGTCGACGCCGCCGGCCAGGAGCGCCTCGGCCTGCTCCCGGAACACCGCCACCGCCTCCTCGAAGGGAAAGGGACCGAAGGGTTCGACCAGCTGCCCGGTGGGGGAGAGGTCGCCAAAGAGCATTTTCCCCGGCGGGACGACCTCGCGGGAGATCTCCCCCAGACGCCGGTTCATCTCCCCGACCTGGTCGGAAAGGTTGTGGTCCGCCAGCTTGACCCGGTTGGCGCCGAAGGTGCAGGCGAGGACGATGTCCGACCCGGCCGCGTAGTACTCGCGGTGCAGCTCCTGGATGACGGCGGGATTGTCCATCACCCATTGTTCCGGCGCCGCGCCCGGCGGCAGGCCGCGCTTGAACAGCTCGGTGCCAGTCGCCCCGTCCAGAATGAGGGGTCGGTCAAAAGCGGTGCGTTGCCACTGGTTGCGATCCATATCAGGCTCCCGCCGCTCCCGGAGCGGCGTATACAACAGGGACCGATCGCCCAGCGATCGGTACCGCCACTATCCGACTCTAGTATAGCCAGGCCGCTCTCGCGCCGCAATGCTTCTCCGGTGGCCGCTCCGTCACTCCGCGGTGGCAGCGGAATCCATTTCCGCCAGAAAGGTGCGGATCGCCTCTTCCATCACCTTATCGCCGGTCTGCCCTTGCGCCCGGCGCAGCCAGACGGCGGCTGCCTCCGGGTCCCGGTCCACACCCAGACCTTCGGCGTACAGCCGCCCCAGCTGATACCAGGCGACCGGCAGGTCCTCGGCCGCGCGGTACCAGCCGGCGGCCGCGGCATAATCCTGCGCCACCAATTCCCCCTTCCGGTACAACTCACCCAGGCGGTAGCAAGCCGTAGTCTCACCTTGTTCGGCCGCGGTCCGCAGGTAGGATACGCCCTTCTCCGGGTCCCGCCTGACGCCGCGGCCACTGAGGAGAAGGAGGCCATACAGCCGTTGGGAAAGGATCTGTCCCTGTTCCGCGGCCTGCCGGAGGAGTTCGGCCCCCTGGGTTTCGTCCTTTTCCATCCCATAGCCAAAAAAATGACATTCCGCCAAATAGAAGATGGCGTCAGCGCTGCCCAGATTCGCCGACTTCTGGAACCAGACGATCGCCTCGGCGAGGTTTTCCTCGCCCAGCGTAGCCTGGTAATGGAATTCGCCGACCCGGAGGGCCGCTGCCGCGTGACCCCCGGCGGCCGCCTTCTGGTACAGGGAAAATGCCTGCGTCAGATCCCGATCCACCCCCCGACCGGAATGGTACATCCTCCCTAGCCGGTATATCGATTCCGGAAGTCCCGCTTCAGCGCCGACACTGAGCCATTGGAATGCTTCGCGGTCGTCCCGGTCCACCCCGATGCCGTCGAAGTAAAGAATCCCCAGGCTCTCCGCCGCCGCCAGGTCACCTTCGTCCGCCGCCCGCCGCAGCCAGACGGCGCCGGCGATCGGGTCGGCCGGCGCTCCCTCCCCTTCCAGGTACAGGGTACCCAGATGGCCATAGGCCTCGGGTTGCCCAGCCACCGCCGATCGGAGCAGCCAGTGATAGGCTTGCTTCTCGTCGGCCGGGCAGCCGAGGCCGTCGTGATAACAAGCGGCAACCAACAGCATCGAATTGGCAAGGCCTTGTTCCGCCGCCGCCAATATCAGCCGGAACCCTTCCTCGGCCCGGCCTTCGTCCATGCAGTATAGCCTCCCCAGGTTATGCATCGCCTTGGCGAAGCCCTGGACGGCGCTCGCCTCGTAGAGCCGCAGCGCCGCGTCCATGTCCGCGTCCGTGCCTACGCCGTGTTGCAGCATGTAGGCGAGTTCGAACTGCGCCGTGGCGTCGCCGTTGTCGGCTGCCAGCCGGTACCATTTGGCGGCTTCGGCATGGTTGACGGCCACCCCGTCGCCGCGGGCGAACATGTCGCCCAGTTCCCGCTGTGCCGCGATATCTCCCTGTTCCGCCCGCGCCGCCAGCTCCCGCGTCCGCGGCGTGGATTCGAAGGAATAGCGGTAGCCGGGAAGCTCGACGTTGCACCGCACGTCGCTCACGACGAAACCGAGAAGGGCCGCCAGCACCACGGCCAGCAGCGCGCCGAACAGAAACCGTCGCATGCGTTTTCTCCCGGGAGAATGAGCATCGGCAAAAAAACGGACTGGTCGCGACGCGAACAGTCCGTTTTCGGATAATCCAGTTATACCGCCCGGCGAATTTCGCACAACCCTCCGCGCTTAGGCTTCGCCGCCCAGTTCCCGGATCATGGCCGGCACCACCTCGAACACGTCGCCGACGATGCCGTAGCTGGCGACGGAAAAGATCGGCGCGTCCTTGTCCTTGTTGATGGCGATGATCCGGTCGGCCGACGACATGCCGACCAGATGCTGCACCGCGCCGGAGATGCCGCAGGCGATGTAGAGCTTGGGCTGCACGGTCTTGCCGGTCTGCCCGACCTGATGGCTATACGGCATCCAGCCGGCGTCGACGGCGGCGCGGGAGGAGCCGACCGCGCCCCCGAGAAGCTTGGCCAACTTTTCGATCAGGCCGAAGGCCTCCGGCCGGCCGAGGCCGCGGCCGCCCGAGACGATGATGTCGGCATCGACCAGGTTGACGGTATCGGAAATTTCCGGCAGCCATTCCAGCCGCTTGGTGCGGGAGCGGAGCAGGCTGCCGTCGGCGGCAATCTTTTCCAGGGTGCCGTTGCGGCCACCGTCCTTCACCGCCGCCTGCATCACCTTGTGCCGGACGGTGGACATTTGCGGCCGGTGCTTGGCGCAGAGGATCGAGGCCATGATGTTACCGCCGAAGGCGGGCCGGGTCTGCAGGAGCAGCCGGTCGTCCGTGATATCCAGACCGGTGCAGTCGGCGGTGAGGCCGGTGTGGGCCGAGACCGCCACCCGGGCCAAAAAGCTCCGGCCGATGGCGGTGGCACCGGCCAGGAAGATCTCCGGTTTTCGGCGGTTGATGAGGTCGGTCACCACCTGGGCATAGGGTTCGGACGCGTAGTGCTTAAGCGCCGGATCGTCCACCTGCAACACCGCGTCCACCGGATACTCCAGGAGCTCGCGGCAGGCCTCGTCCATCTCGTGGCCGAGCACCAGCACGGTGAGGGGCACGCCCAGTTTGTCCGCCAGTTCCCGGCCCTTGCCGATCAGTTCGTGCACCACCCCCTGGATGACGCCGTCGATTTGTTCGCCAAAAACCCATACCCCCTGGTAGTCGGCGAGGTTCACCACATCGGCCTTTTCAGCCTTGGTCAGGGCGACGGCTCCAAATTTACACGACGGCACGCAGGCGCCGCAGAAGGTGCAGTTGTCGTTCACCGCCGCCAACTTTCCGGACATCTCCAGCGCGCCGAAAGGGCAGGTTTTGACGCAAACTTGGCAGCCGACGCATTTCTCGGCATGTATCAACAGTGCATTATCCGACATTTCTCTTTCCTTGTTCTCGCGTACGGGCGGCGGTATCGCCACCGGGGCATGACGGGCGCCGAGCCCCGGTCAGGCTATCTGCATTTCCTTTATCTTCCCGACGATGATCTTCGCCGCGTCGGCGGCGGTCTCCGCCTCGATCATCTCGCCGCCGCCGCGCCGGGGCGGACTGAAAGTGCGGTTGACGGCGGTGGGCGATCCCTTCAGGCCCACGGTCTCCGGGTCGGCGTCGATGTTCTTTTCATCCCAGACGACGATCTCCGCCTTCTTCGCCCGCATCTTGCCCTTCAGTGACGGTAGGCGCGGCTCGTTGATTTCCTTGACCACCGTCAGCACCGCCGGCAGCGCCACCTCCAGCACCTCCTTGCCCGTTTCCATCAGGCATTCCACCACCGCCCGGCCCTTTTCGATCTCCCGGATCTTCGACACGTAGCAGGCCTGCGGCCAGTCGAGGTGGCAGGAAATTCCCGGACCCACCTGAGCGGTGTCGCCGTCGATAGCCTGCTTGCCCGCCAGCACCACGTCCGGCTGCAGCTTCTTCATCGCCTGCGCCAGGGTCAGGCTGGTGGACCAAGTGTCGCCGCCGGCAAAGGCGCGGCTGCACAACAGGACCGCATCGTCGACACCCAGGGAAATCGCTTCGCGCAGGGCCGACTCGGCCTGCGGCGGACCCATGGTCACCACCGTCACCGTGCCTTCGCCCAGACGCTCGCGGATGCGCACGCCCTCCTCGATGGCATAGGCGTCAAACGGATTGATGATCGACTCCACCCCCTGCCGCACCAGCGTATTGGTCACCGGATCAATACGGACGTCGGTGGTGTCGGGAACCTGCTTAATACACACTAC
>JAJBSZ010000357.1 GCA_020861125.1 Planctomycetota bacterium
GCCCTGAGCGACCAGGCGGCCTGTTACCGGATAATCGCCCTGGCCGCCAACGCCTCGCGGGTGGTGATCGTGGCCAATTTCAAGGAACCGATAACCTTCGAAATTCCCACCTTCCAGCGTCGGGAGATCGCCATCCTGTCGGTCATGGGCACGGTCAAGGACAGCACTGTCAAGGCTATCGAGTACCTCCACGCCGACAAGATGACTATCGACGGCATCATCTCCGCCCGTTTTCCTCTGAGCCGTATGGCCGACGCCTACCGCTACGTGGACGACAACGCCGCCACGGTGATGAAGGTGGCCATCGAGATGAACGGGTAGGATACGGCCAGGGGAGAAGCCGCCCTCCGGCCAAGGCAACGGCGAGAGGTGGTGCGGTGGTCTCCGCCCGGTGGTGCCGGGCGGAGACCACCACCACCCGCCACCGAGCCTCGCTGGGGCCACAGCCGGTGAACTCCCTGCCTTGCCCAGTGCCCAGCCCGGGCCATACCGATCCGCCGCCGGCGTACCTGTTTTCCGAGTGGCGGGGGCTGTCGGGTTGGCTGCGGCGGCCGGCCAGGAAGGGACGATTGGGGCCGAGGGCGGCGGACATGGGCGCGCTCGAGGATTCAGAAAGGAAAGGTCCATGACGGCAGGACAGGATGATCGACTGGCTATTGCCACGGTGATCAATGGCTGGATGTACCGTGACGGGGGAGATTGGGAAAGGTTACGGACCCTTTTCCATCCGGACGGCACCATCGCCGTGACCTGGTTCGAGGGATTGTTCAGCGATTTCGTCACCGCCTCGAGCCGGATGGGTGCCGGCGACCTCCGCACCAAACACCTGATCGGAACGCCGGTCATCACCCTGAACGGCGACCGGGCCGTCGCCGAAACCAACGCCATAATCGTCGGCGACAACCCGCGGCTCGATTTTGGCTGTTCCTGCCATAACCGTTTTTTGGACCTGGTGGAAAGGCGGCAGGGAGAATGGAAGATCTTCCGGCGCGATTCCATTTACGACATGGGAACCTTTTTGTTCCCCTTTGGCCCGGTGGCGGTGGATACCGAGGCGGTGCGGCGCCATCCCCGCGCGTACGCGCCTCTCGCCCATCTTCTGGAACGGAGCGGTTACCCGCTCCAACGGGTATTCGCCACCAAGGGAAGCGATCTGGAAAGGGAACTTCGTCGCAAGGCGGCGGTGTGGCTAGCGGGTTGACCGAATGGCGCCGGGCTGGCGTGACCCGGGCGGCGGCGATGCCCAACCGATTCTCCGTTCATTCCTAAAGGGGGTGTCACCCCCCAGTCACCCACAGGGCGGCCAGTGCGAATATGTGGCTCCGGCCCGGCGCGGAGGGTACCGAAGCCGCAACAGGGAACAATCACCCTTTGCAACGGCGGCAGGTAAGCGGAGGCGGTTCGGCGCCATCCCTCTGCGCCGACGCGCCTCCCGCGTATTACTGGAACGGAATGGCCACCCGCTGAAGCAGGAATTCACCACCAGGGAGAGCGACCGGATACAGATCTACGGCGCTAAGCGGCGCGCGTGGCTGGCGGGGCAACCGGCTGGGATTGAACTGGCCGAGCCCGGACGGCGGAGACCAATCGCCCGAGCCGAACGCTCCGGGTCACTCGTAAAAGTGCTGGTTGTCAAGCCACCAGTCGTCCCAGTCGGCGGCGACGTTGGGGAGGTTCGCTCGGGTCAGGCGGCGGAGTTGTTCCGAAGCCGCATCCACCACCGGCTGTTTGCCGCCGGAGACGTACATCACGTCGATCATCTCCCGCACCGCCCGGTTGAGGGTGGTGGCGGCTTTGGCGTTGACGATATGGGCCATCACCTCCGGGTCGGCTTCGGTACCGAGGCCGGCCATGACCAGGCGGCGGGAATCTTCCGTATCCAGACACACCAGGACGTCCGCCACCTGGCAGCGGATGGCCGGATGCGGCGAGGAAAATGCCGCCGCCAGCACCGGGATGACATCCACCCGCGCCGGCGCGCCGGCGAGGGTCCATACCACCTCCGCCGCCACCGCTTCGGGCAGGGTGCCTACCACCCGCACCAGATCCCGCAGCCGGCCCGCTTCCCATTTTCCCGACCCGGCCAACAGGAATTCCTGCGCCGCCTCCTGGGCGGCAGCCGCGTCGGCGATCGTTTTGGCGCTGGCGCCCGGCCCGTCGCCGGCGGTCGCCGCGGCTACGAACGCCAGCAGCAGAAGCGCCCGGACGATCACCCACCGGCGTACGCTATAGTGCCTCAATGCCATAAGTCCTCCGAGTAATGCCCCAGTGCCAAGAAATGCGGACAACGCGCACCACCGTTCACCTGCCGCCGTCGGCCGGGATGGCCAGCGACCAGAGGCCGCCGTCCCCGGCCAGGTAGATGATCTTGTCCGGCACGGTCGGCTTCCGGATCACCGCCGCCGGTCCGAACAGCTTGGGTGGTTGGTCCAGCGGCCACTCCACGGTATTGGTACTGCGCCCGTCCCGGTTGCCCAGGGCGACATGGGCGGCGCTGGCGCTGAGGGTGACGAGGTCATGGCCCTCCTGACCGGTGAGGTCGGCGACGGCAAAACCGGAATAGGCGATGTCGCCCATGTCCACCGTCTCCCGGCTGGTGATGGAGCCGCCGGCGCCTGGGGTGAAGCTCACCGCCCGCATGGTGCCGTCGTCCAGCAGGGCATGGACGGTGCTGCCGTCCGGTCCGGTCTGGAAGCCCAGCACTTTGCCCTGATAGGGATGGGGCGGCGCCGCCGGTTCCCGGCCTTCAGCCAAGAGGTACAGGGATTCCGTAATGTCCATGCCCGCCACCGCAATCACCAAGGGGTCGGACCCGGATTGAACCGCCGCCAGCCAGCGCCAGACGATGTCCCCCGGCAGCGTCCAGGCCGCCACCTGTTCGGTGTTGAGCTGACCCTCCTGGCGGTAGGCCACCACCTGCGGGCCGTCCGGGGTTTGGCACAATACCACCAGAATGGATTTGTCACGGATAAAATCGGCAGCCAGCGGCCGGCCCGGCAGGTCGATGGTGAGGGCCATCTCCACCAGGCTGCCGTCGCGCATGGCGAAGTAGCGCACGCGGGAGTGCCAGAAATCCGCCACCGCCACCCATTTTTCGTCGCCGGCGCGGATGATGCCGGCGCCGGCCGGGCGGCCGGTGAGGGCGGTGGCGGACACGACCCGGAACGCCCCGTCCTGTTCGGCCAGAACGTCGATGGTGCCGTTCCAGTATTCGCCCGACACCACGATCAATTCGGGGCGGTCGAGACCGGTCAGGTTTTCGGCCAGGACATGGATCGCCCGGGGGGTAGCCGTCGCCGCCGGCAATTCGCCCACCCGGCGGCTGACCGGGCCGGGCAGGACCAGGACCTTATTGATCTGCGGCCGCGCCTGCAGTTGCATCTGCCGGAAGGCGGCGGAAAATTCCACCTCGAATTCCTTGCCGACGTCTTCGGCCGAAGGGGTCCAGGTGAGGAGGCCGGTTGCGGAATCGATGGTGTAGGGTCCGTCCGGCTCGGGATAGAACTTGGCGCCGTACACTCCGTCGCGGCCTTCCATGCCGTCGATCCGCGCCTGGTGCCGCATCTCCATCCCCGCCACGGCCCGGGTGAGGGGCGGCGAGTCGAACATCAGGGTGATGGGAATGAGCGGCGGTTGCGGCTGCCCCGGGGCTGGGGTCGGCGGCAGCGGGTTTTCGATCACGGGCAGGAATCGCCATTCCGCCGGCAACCAGACGCGAAGGGCCGAGTAGTAACTGGGCGCCAGGAGGTAGAGCATATACACCCCGAAGGCGAGGAATACCATCATGCACACGGCGAACAGGAGGCGGATGAGGAGGTCCTGTTTGGTCATCGGCGGCCGCAGCCGTTTGCGGCGGCGGGTATTGCCTTTTTCCAGCTCCTCTTCGTCCTCCTCTTCTTCCTCTTCCGCTTCCGCTTCGGCGACGGCGGTTTTGGCGCAGGTGGCGCACACCGTCTGATTGCCGACGTCCACCATGGAATCGTAAAGGGTCTTTTTGCCGCAGCGGGGGCAGGTGGTCTTCTCGCCCTGCAGGTGCAGGAGGAGGTCGCTCGTCCGCTTCTTGAGGAGCGCTTCCGAGGACGAGGCATGGCAGGCGCGGAGGATGTCGATGGCTTCCTTGATCTTACCGAGGCGGCTGAGACAGAGGCCGATGTAGTACAGGGTCTCCGGGTTTTTCTCCTCTTCCGGGATCGCCTGCAGCAACGCCAGGGCCTTGTCGTACTGCTTGCGGTTGATGAAACAGCGGGCGATGATGAGCTTGGCCGCCACCAGGGACGGATACTCGAACACCACCTCCTGGGCCAGGGTCATGGCCTGTTCCACTTCGTTGCGCTTGAGGTGGGTCCAGGCGGATTCCACCTTTTTCACCAGCTCTTCCGGCAGATCGGGGGGGAGCTGGTCCTTGCGCAGGATCGAGGTCACGGACCGTGCGTCCCGCCGGGAATCGATGTTCATCAGGCCGAGGCTTTTGGCCTCACGCCGCGACACCGGCTCGCCGCTGACCTCGATGGCTTCGATCTCGCCGTCGTCGTCATCCGCCGGCGGTTGCGTCCCGGCACCAAAGGAAAAGCCGCCATCGCTCATGCTCACGTGTGTCTCCGAGAATCAGGGGTCCAGTCGGGCGTCAGGCCGCGCGGGCGGCGGCTATACCGGATCCCCGGCGTCAAAACCGATATCCTCGATGGCGGTCCGGAGGGCGGGGACGTCCAGCGCGCTTCCGGTTATCGTCGCTTCGCCTCTGTCCAGATTCACCGCCACCGCCGTGACCCCCGGGACGGCGCGGAGCGCCCGGTCGACCGAGGTCTGGCAGTGCTGGCAGGTCATGCCGCCGATGGGGATGGTGATGGTTTCCGGATCCTGCATGGGTCGCTCCTGACGTCCGCTTGCCGGCGGGCGCACCTGGAGCCCGCGGCGGGCCAAAACACCTTCCGCCCGGGCGTCATTCCCGGGTACGGGAACCGGATTCCTACTATATACATAAATGCGGGGGGAGGCGAAGGAAATTTTTTCGGTTGCCCGCCGCCCCTTTCGACGCGGCAGGCCGTGCCCCCGGGTCCTGGCTTTTCCGTGGCGCCGGCGGGTCGGCAACACTATACTGTAGCCTGCAGGCAGTTTCACG
>JAJBSZ010000023.1 GCA_020861125.1 Planctomycetota bacterium
CGATGACGTATTGTAACGCCGTTCGGCCGGGTGGCAAGCGGTATTTTCCCTTCTCCGGCGGCAACACAAAAAAGGGCGGACCCGGATGGCCCGCCCCAAAGGGAAATCTATTTTCCGCCGATCCCTAGACTTCCTTCGGGTTGACGAACGGCATCATTTTCCGCAGCTTGCGGCCGACCACCTCCACCGGGTGCTCGTGGTCGCGCTCGCGCATCTTTTTCAGAACAGGCGTGTTGACCAGGCATTCGCACAGCCATTCCCGGGCAAAGGAGCCGTTCTGGATCTCAGCCAGAATTTCCTGCATCGCTTCCCGCGAGCTATCGTTCACCACCCGCGGACCACGGGTGTGGCCGCCGTATTCGGCCGTATCGGAGACGGAATAGTTCATATAGCTGATGCCGCCCTGGTAGAACAGGTCGACGATGAGCTTCAGCTCGTGCAACACTTCAAAGTAGGCTATTTCCGGTTGATAGCCGTGCTCGATCATGATCTCGAAGGCGCTGCGGATCAATTCGGAAACACCGCCGCAGAGCACCGTCTGTTCGCCAAAGAGGTCGGTTTCCGTCTCTTCCTTGAAGGTGGTCTCGATTATGCCGGCCCGGGCCCCGCCGACGCCCAGACCATAGGCCAGGCCAATCTTCAGGGCGTTGCCGGAATAATTGTTGTGGACGGCTATGAGGCAGGCGACGCCGGCGCCCTTCTCGAATTCGGACCGCACCAGGTGTCCAGGACCCTTGGGAGCAATCATGATAACGTCGACGTTTTCCGGCGGATTGATCTGGCCGTAATGGATATTGAAGCCGTGGGAGAACATGAGGACCTTATTCTCGCTCAGGTGGGGAAGAATGTCGTTCCGATAGATGGAGGCCTGGGCCTGGTCCGGCACCAGCATCATGATGATGTCAGCCTGGCTGGCCGCTTCCGCGGCGGTGTGCACCTTGAAGCCGTGCTCCTCCGCCAGACGGGCGTTCCGGCTGCCGGGACGGTTGGCGACGATGACGTTGAATCCGGAATCGCGCAGGTTCTGGGCGTGGGCGTGACCTTGCGAGCCATAGCCGATGATGGCGATGGTCTTGCCGTCCAGAACGCTCCGATCCACGTCCTTTTCGTAATACATGGTGGCCATTGGTATCTACTCCTGAAAAAAGCGGCGGCGCCGTTTGCGCCGTCGACGGGTGTTACCCGAAATGCGGCCTGCCGGTAGACATCCGCCGGTGGGGGTGATGGTGAAAAATCCCAGTATAGGGAGTGACCGACCGCCGGTCAAGCCTGGAAGCGGTTCCGCCGCCGTTCCGCACCCATGGGGTGCCGCCACCCTCGTCCGCCGTCATCTGTCCGGAGCGTCCGGTTACGGTACCTGACGGTTCCCCGGCCGGAAATTGCCCGTCCGTCACGCCGCTCACCCCACCATCAACCGGTACAATCGGCAGCGCTTGTCGGAACGCGGGCGGAAACCGATCATTTTTCCCTCGAGCTTGGCTTTTCGGGAAATTACAGTATACTGTTTCGTTTGCGTGTGTCGATGAAATTGAAGTCTGCAACGCCTCTTGGCGGGGCGTTATTTGGCTTGTAAACCAACGATCGGTGGGTGAGGGATCATGCCGAGGCTTGATCGTGATGACACTTCGCTTGTCCTGCCCGCCCTGCTCCTGGTTTGCCTGGCGGTGGGAATCCTTGGCGGCTGCGGCGGCGGAACAGGCCCAACGGCCAGCAGTTCGGTTCAGGGGGCGTCGTCAAAGTCCTTTCGCGACGAAGCCTCGGCCCGGGATATTTTCACTAGGGTCAACGAGGAGCGGGCGACGCGGGGCATGCGTCCCCTGACCCGCCGTCCGGAACTGGATGCCGTCGCCCAGACCCATGCGCAGGATCTCATCCGTATGAACCGGCTGAGCCATACCAGTTCCGACGGACGGAAACTCGAAAACCGGCTGGAAAACCTGGAATGGGAATGGGCCGGCGAAAATTTGGCCCGCAACAAGGGCTTCGATACCCCGGCGAAAGAAGCGGTCAAGGGTTGGATCGGCTCGCCGAAACATTTTGAAAACATGTTCCGGCCCGATTTCAGCCACACCGGCATCGCCGCCCTGTATGATGCCGACAGCCAGTTCACCTATTTTGTCCAGATTTTTACCGTGCCGGTGGACTGAGGGCGTCCATGAGCCCGCAAGGATTCCCGCGCACCGTCAGGCGGATGCCGCGCGCCGGTCGTCCTGTGAATAATACCCGAGTAAGGCGAAGGCCAGCACGTTATGCAAGAGTCCCGCATTTTCGCCATCGATTTCAGCCATGAAGAAATGACTGCCGCCTTTGTGGCGGCAGATGGCACCGCCGACGGCGCGGCCGGCCTCGGGCTGGCGGATCTTATGACCGACGACGGCCAGTCGCTGGACAAGATGGTCGCCATGCTTACCGCCAAGGCCCGGACTGCGGGCGCCGGCATCGCGGCGGCAATGCTCACCCTGCCCTGCGATCTGGACAAGGAGCGCCGGACCGTCGTCAGTTTTCCCGAGGCCGCCTTGCTCAACGGCCATGCCCTGCCGGAAATCCTCCGGCACGCTCTCGGGATCCCCGTGTACATGGAACGCAAGGCGGTCGCCCAGTTGACCTACGACTGCGCCATGCTGGGCCTGCCGGAACAGAGCATGGTGGTCGGCTGCTATATCGACCGGCGCTACGACTCGGCCATTTGGCACTGCGGCCGGGTCATCGTCGGCCGCAACGGCACCGCCGGCACCGTTGGCCACATCACCATTCAGGACCGCGAAGACGTTTGTTTTTGCGGCAAAACCGGCTGCGTTAACCTCTACGGCGCCGGCATCCGGCTGAACCAGATTCACGACATGATCTTTTCCGACATCCCCATGCGCGAACTGTTCCAGCGACATGGCGACCACCCCATTATCCAGGACTACCTGAACATGATGGCCTTCCCCATCGCCATGGAAGGCAATATCCTGGACCCCGACTTCATGGTCCTGGGCGGCGGCATTCCCTCCCTGCCCGGCTTTCCTCGGCAGTACCTCGAGGACGCCATCCGCCGCCATGGCTACCATCCGGTCGAGGACCACGCCGCCGCCTTCCTGCCGTCGGCGGCAGGGACCACACCCGGCGTCATCGTCGCCGCCCAGTATGCCTTCACCGCCCTAAGCCTTTAGGCGTCCGGTTCACCGCCCGCAGCCAGACCCCGGTGCCGGCGGAGGATTCAATGGATATGGACGACCACCGTCATCCGCTGGAAATTTTCGTCCTGGGCCATCTGCGGTGTCAGCGGGTCGAAGGGCGCCGCTTCCCGCAGCATCCGCTCCGACAACAGCCGCTCGGCGATCTGGCTGTCGTCGGCGGGAAACAGGGTTTCGTAATAGGTAAGGGTGCCGTCCGGGGAAATGCCGAAACGTATTTTCACCTGTCCCCGACCGTAGTCCTGTGGCGTCAGGATTACCTGGGTCAGAAGCGATGCCTGTAGTTGTCGCGCCAGCTTTTCCATGTAGGCCCCGTAGCGGTGGGTGAGCAGGGCCATGGACGCGTCCGCATCCAGCACCTTGACCGAGGACGTGGTGTTGCGGCGGGGCGGAGAACCGCCAGCCTGGCTGGGAGCGGATTCCCGCGCCTGTTGCCCCACCTGACGGATGGTGGCCTGCCGCCGGTTGGTTCGGTCGCGGCTCCTCGGGCCGGCGGAAGCCGTCTCCGGCGGTGGGGAATCGGCCGTGAATTCCTCCGGCACCAGCCGGGACGGCGGCGGAACATTTGCCGCCTCCCATTGTTCTGAACGCTCCGGTCGGGTCTCCGGTGACAGGAGGCCATCGGCGACGATCGGTAACGCGGCCAATTCCAGAAGATCCGGCAACGGTTCTTCCGGCACCGCACCGTCCAAACCCATCTCCGCTTCCGGGTCCAGGTCGGATCCGGCCGGTGGCGCTTCCGTGGCCGCCAGGTCCTCGGCCGGCGGTTCTGGCGGCGAATCCTCCACCGGAACGGCAACGGCCGGCTCCGAATCTGCCGCCGACGTTTCCGGCGGCTCGGTATCGGGCGGACCATCATCGGGCATGGCGGAAGCTGCCTCGTCGGAAGTTTCCGGCACCTCCCCTGCTTCCGACGGGTCCGGTAGCGGGAGAGGATCGGCTTCGACCTCCTCGGCCCGATCCATGGGATCGGCCTCGGCTGTCCCTTCCACCTCCGGCATCGGCTCACCGTCAGGTGAACCCTCGGACGCAACCGCATCGTGGGTTCCTTCTCCCGGCCCGGGATTACCGTCGGGCGCGGTCAGCACCACATCGATCCCTTCTTCCTGAAAAGAAAACCCTTCTTCCAATTCCGGGTGGGCTTCGGCCTGACGGGCTAACCGGGTACGATTGGCCTCCGCCTCGGTCTGTTGTTCCGGGTCAGGCTCTTCGTCCGGCAATCCGGGATCCACCAGAACAAACGGAAAAAAGTCATCCTCTTCCTGGCGCTGGGCCAGCGCCTGGTCGGGACCGAGGAGTTGCAGGAGGTAGGAGAGCTTGGGAATCAGAGCCTGGATGGTGAAAAAGGAAATGTTCAAGAGCAGCGCAACCAGCAGGGCGAGGAGAAACGCATCGTGCCGCCTTTCCGCCAGGGTGCCCTGATCGCGAAGCTTTCCCACTTTCGGCATGCCTGTCCTCTACCTCTCGCCGCGGAACGGGAACCAGGGACTCAACCCGCCACGCGCCTGAGTACGCTGCACTCGTGCCCCAAAATTGGCTGCCTCACTCCGCTCTGGCGCCGTCTAGTTCGTCACGGGACCCGTCGGCACACGACCGATCCGGGTGGACAAAACCCCAGTATAGTCCGGTTCCGGCTAAAAAAAAAGAACCTCTGGCGAGGTTCTTGGCAACCATGGAAAAATGCCGGTGGGTTATTTGTTTTTTGGATCGTTCACGTCGAGACCTTTGGAAATCAGTTTGTCCAGCCGGTTTCGTTCGCGTTCGCGGGCCACCACTTCGTCGAATTCCTCATACCATTCCACCACGAATTGGAAATTCTGCTCCTGGTTCCTGGATTTCTGCTGCGGTATGGGCCGCCGATTTTTCCAATTCCGGCGGAACAGTTCTTCCCGACGGTTCTGGCCTCCCGCGCGCCATTCAGCCAGTTAGCTTTCCGG
>JAJBSZ010000204.1 GCA_020861125.1 Planctomycetota bacterium
TCCAGTTGTTTCCGGACCTGCTCCAGGATATGGCGGTCGCCGGTGACGGTGATGGTCATCCGCGACCATTGGGGGTTCTCGGTTTCGCCGACGTTGAGGCTTTCGATATTGAAGCCGCGGGCGCAAAACAGGCTGGCGATGCGGGCCAGCACGCCCGGCTTGTTTTCCACCACCGCGCTGATGATGTGGCGTCTGCTGGTTTCATCCATTGTGGTTTCCTCATTGTTCAGGGGAACGGTACGGTGCCGCGGCGGAGGCGGGCGGCTAGTCGAGGATAACGTCGCTCAGGGACTCCCCGTCCGGAACCATCGGATAGACGTTGGCCTCGCGCTCGATACGGACGTCGACCAGCACCGGTCCGGGATGGCTGATGGTCTCCTCCAGCCGGGGCACGATGTCTTCGGCCCGTTCGATGGCCATGGCCTTGATATCGTAGGCTTCGGCGATGCGGACGAAATCCGGGTTGTCGGACAGATCGGTGTGGGAGTAGCGGCGGTCCCAGAACAGCTGCTGCCACTGCCGGACCATGCCGAGAAAACCGTTGTTCATGATCACGATCTTGATTGGCAGGCCGAGGCGGCGAATGGTCGCCAGTTCCTGGATGTTCATCTGGATGCCGCCGTCGCCGGAGACGCACCAGACGAGATCCTCCGGCCGGCCGAGCTGGGCGCCGATGGCGGCGGGCAGGCCGAATCCCATGGTGCCGAGCCCGCCCGAACTCACCCAGCGCATGGGCTGGCGGTGATCCCAGTACAGGGCGGACCACATCTGGTGCTGGCCGACGTCGGTGCAGAGGATGGTGTCCCGGTCCCGGCTGAGGCGGGACATCTCCCGGATCACGTGCTGCGGCGTCATGCCGGGGCTGGTGTGGTTCAGGGGCAATTCCTCTTTCCAGGCGCGGATCGCCTCGAGCCAGGGGCCGCGGTTCCGCTCGTCCAGTTTGGGCAGGAGCTGTTCCAGAATCTTTCGGGCGCAGCCGATGACCGGCATGTCCACCCGCACGTTTTTCGACACCGAGGTGGGATCGATGTCGATGTGGATGATCTTGGCGTTGGGGGCGAAGGCGGCGATCTTGCCGGTGGCCCGGTCGTCGAAGCGGGCGCCGACCGCCACCAGGAGGTCGCAGGCCTGGACGGCGCGGTTGGCGTAGGCGGTACCGTGCATGCCGAGCATCCCGACCGACAGCGGGTCATCCGAGGGGAAAGCCCCCAGGCCCATGAGGGTGGTGGTGACGGGAATGCCGCCGCGCCGCGCCACTTGTTCGAGACAGGCCGAAGCCTGGGACGACACCACGCCGCCGCCGACGTACAGGAGGGGCCGCTCGGCCGCGTTGATCATCTTGGCGATACGGTCGATCTGCCGCGGGTTGCCGTCGTAGTTCGGCTGGTAGCTGGGAATATGAATTGTCTCGGGGATTGGTTCGGTTATCTCCGCCCGCTGGATGTTTGACGGAATGTCCACCACCACCGGCCCCGGCCGGCCGGTCTTGGCGATGTGGAAGGCGGCTTTCAGCATGAACGGCAGTTCCTCGGGCGTACTCACCAGGTAGTTGTGCTTGGAAATGGAACGGGTGATGCCGATGAAGTCCACCTCCTGAAACGCGTCGTTGCCGATCAGATGCGACTGCACCTGGCCGGTGATGGCCACCATGGGGACGGAATCCATGTAGGCGTCGGCGATGCCGGTCACCAGATTGGTGGCGCCGGGGCCGCTGGTGGCGATCACCACGCCGACCTTGCCGGTAACCCGGGCGTAGCCCTCGGCCGCGTGGGCGCCGCCCTGTTCGTGCCGGGGCAGGACCAGCCGGACGTCCTGTTCATCGTGAAACTCGTCGAAAAGGGGGATGACCTTGCCGCCGGGATAGGCGAACACCAGGTCGACGCCCTCGCTTTTCAGCACCTCGATGATGGCTCGCGTTCCTTTCATGGGAGTCTCCAGTTCCAAAAAAAACAGCCCCGGGAGGCCCGGGGCTGGGGGAAAACACAAGCGATTCGCCTCAGGCTACTCCATGCTGGAAAGGCCGATCCCAATCGGCTCGGCAACTACCACCAGAAGGAGGAAAGAACAACCCAAGGCCATGATCACATCTCCAAACACGTTTTTGGAACTATACCGCCGCTTGGCGGGCATGTCAAGGGGAAAGCTCGCGAAAACCGGTCAGGCCGGTTTCAGGAACGGCTCCAACTTGCTTTTCACCAACTCCGGCGTGAATGGCTTAACGATGTAGTTGTTGGCGCCCGCCTTGATGGCGGCGACGACGCTGGCCTTTTCCGCTTCGGTGGTTACCATGATCACCGGCAAGTCCGATCGCGGCACCGTTTCCCGGATTTTCGAAAGAAAATCCAGGCCGTTCATGTTGGGCATATTCCAGTCGGTAAGCACCATGGCCACGTCGGGATTGGACTGGAGCTGGGCCAGTCCCTCGATGCCGTCGCCAGCCTCCACGATGTTCTCGTAACCATGGGCCTTGAGAATATTGGCGATAATCCGCCGCATGGTCGAAGAATCATCGACGACGAGGATTTTCATTTGTCCCGCCTCCCGCGGCCGGGTTCCGTGCCGGCCCCTATCCGGCCACGTTACAAGAATGACAGTACCGCGTCGGTAATCTGGTCGAGCGGTACGATTTTCTCGACCGCTCCGGCTTTGATCGCCTCCTTGGGCATGCCAAACACCACGCAGGACCGTTCGTCTTGGGCAATAGTGTGGGCGCCGGCGTCACGCATGTTTTTCATGGCGTCGGCGCCGTCGCGGCCCATACCGGTCAGCATGACGCCGATGGCGTTGGCGCCGACGTTTTTGGCGAAAGAATTGAACAGCACCTCCACCGACGGCTTGTGGCGGCAGACCAGGGGACCGTCGCGGCACTCCACCAGCCATTTGGCCGGACTCTTCCGGATGAGGAGGTGCATGCTGCCGTTGCCGATGATGGCCCGGCCTTGTTTCACTTCCATGCCATCCTCAGCTTCCAGGACTTCCACCGGGGTCTGGCGGTTGAGCCGTTCGGCGAAGGCCTTGGTGAAGGTCCCGGGCATATGCTGGACGATCATGATGGGCGGACAGTCGGCGGGCATGGTCTCCAGCACCGCCTTGAGCGCCTCGGTGCCGCCGGTGGAGGCGCCGATGGCGACGATTTTATGAGTGGTGCGGCCGAGTCGGCTACCCGCCGGTTTCGGCGCGCCCAGCGGTGAGCGCGGCCGCTCCGGCAGGGTGGCGACGCCCGGCTTGTGGAAGACGACATGGGAGGCAGCCTTGACCTGATCGATGAGGCGGGTGGAAAACTCCGCCAGGGCGCGATCGTTGGTCAGCGAGGGCTTTTCAATCACGTCCACCGCGCCGATTTCCAACGCCTCCAGCGACAACGCGCAACCCTTGGGCGTCAACCCGGAAACGATCACCACCGGGATCGGATACCATTCCATGAGCTTCCGGAGAAAGGTAAGGCCGTCCATCTTCGGCATCTCGATGTCGAGGGTGATGACGTCGGGACGCAGGGCGACGATCTTGTCGCGGGCAACAAAAGCGTCGGGGGCGCCGCCGATGACCTCGATGTCGGGGTCCTTGGACAGTTCGCGAGAGAGAAGGTTGCGCACCAGGGGCGAGTCGTCGACAACCAGCACCTTGATCTTGGCCATTCCGCCTCCTTGCAGCCGAAGGCGTTCAGACGAACGCCTGATGCGCGTGGCAACCGACCCGTCAATGGCCGCGATCGCCCTGCGCGCCCACCAGTTATATCGGTGGTGGGATGGCTTGTAAAGATCTATTCCTCCAGCCGAATCGGCTCGGCAGGGAACGGTCCGCCGCAGATCGGCCAGCCTAACCAGGCCCGCCACCAGGCCATCCGACCGTCCCGTCGGGCACGGTGGAAGACGCCAAAGGTGCGACAGGGAAAGACAATGAAAAACGCCGCCCGTATGGGCGGCGTGGTTGGGTAAAAAAGACCTCCATCGCAATGCCGCATGGACGACGGAATTCTGAACCCGCAGGCTCAGGTGGGGACCGCACCGTTGTTTGAGTGTAACCACTACTGCGGTTTAACTCTAACCAGCGGGTCTTTGATCCCCGTTAAAAATGGAGTCGGTTCGAGAATAATCTCCATTGCGAACATGATAGAGGTCAACTGTCACTATAGCTTCCGGAGATCGGTAAGTCAAATAAAAATTTTACCCATTTTGGCATTTTGGCCCCTATCGCATCGGGGAATCGAGCGCTAGAGGAAGGTCAGCAGCCGTACCCAGCCGTACAGGTAGGCGACCAGCGAACCGGCCGTACCCAAAAACATCACGGCGAGGCCGGTGAAGAGGCCGCCCCGGGTCAGGCAGACCGCGGCCAGAATCACCGCCGCGATCGCCAGCGGCAGGCCGATGAAAACGGTCATGGGAATAGGGGAACCGAGAAAGAACCAGGCGGCCGCCAGGCACAGCCAGGCGGAAAGGATGGGCGGTCGCAGGAATCCCTGACGGATATGGAGGAATACGCCGGGCGCCGCCGGACCGGCCGGCTCGGCATAGTCGTCCATCCGCTCCACGTCAACGCGGGTGAAATCCTGGGCGTCGGGGATCAGCGCTCCGCCGGACCCCGGATAGACCTCTTCGCCCGAATTACCCATATCACGTTTCATCCAATAATCCCCTGCGTTGTACAGCCGATGCAGTTGTCTGTCGTTCCGAGGCTCACAGCCTCCGCCGTTATCTGGCCGGTCAGGTCACAGCGTGGTGCGCGGGTCCAGGGCGTCGCGGAGCGCTTCCCCGACCATATTATACGCAAGAACACTGACGAAAAGAACGACGCCGGGAAACACCGCCAGCCACCAGTTGGCGAGGGGGGATTCGCGGGTTTCGCTCAGCAACTGGCCCCACGTGGGTGTGGGCGGTGTGACGCCGAAGCCGATGAAGGAAAGGCTCGCCTCGGTGAGAATGGCTCCGGTGATACCGAAGGAGATGGAAACCAGTACCGGCGCCATGGCGTTGGGCAGGATCTGGCGGAAAATGGTGCGGGTGTCGGAAGCGCCGAGGGCGATGGAGGCGGAAACGTACTCCATCTTTTTCTGCCGCAGCATTTCGCCCCGAATGAGCCGCGCTACCCCGGTCCAGCTGGTGAGGCCGATCAC
>JAJBSZ010000387.1 GCA_020861125.1 Planctomycetota bacterium
ACTTGTCGGCGGCCAGACGCATGCCGAAGCCGAACTCGGCGTTGTCCTCGAACAGGCTGTTGGCCCAGGCAGGACCGCGGCCGGCGCAGTTCTTGGTATAGGGCGTGGTCGGCAGGTTGCCGCCATAGATGGAGGAACAGCCGGTGGCGTTGGCGATGAGCATGCGATCGCCAAAGAGCTGCGTCGCCAACTTGATGTACGGCGTCTCGCCGCAACCAGCGCAGGCGCCCGAGAACTCGAACAGGGGCTGGCGGAGCTGGGAGCCCTTGACCGTGTTCAGCGGGAACAGGCCGTCTTCGGTGTAGGGAATCTTCTCGAAGAAATTGACGTTGATGCGCTCCTGCTCGCGGATCGGCGGCTGCGGCGCCATGTTGATGGCCTTCCGCTCGGGGTTGTTCTTGTCCCTGGCCGGACAGGTGAAGACGCAGGCACCACAGCCGGTGCAGTCTTCCGGGTAGGTCTGGAGGGTGAATTTCCGCCCCTCGACCGCCTTGCCCTTGGCATCGATGGACTTGAAGGCGGCGGGCGCTCCCTCGAGATATTTCGGGTCGTAAATCTTCATGCGGATGGCGGCATGGGGGCAGACGCCGGAACACTTACCGCACTGGATGCAGATGTCCGGTTCCCAGACGGGGATCTGCAGGGCGATATTCCGCTTTTCCCACTGGGTGGTGCCGGTGGGGAAGGCGCCGTCCACAGGCAGCTTGGAGACGGGCAGGTCGTCGCCTTCGTTGACCATGATCTGGGACAGGGTGTCCAGCACGAACTGGGGCGCCTCGTCGGACACGATGGCGGGCTTGGGCGTACCGTTGGCCGTTTTGCCGGCGTAGTTCACCTCGTGCAGGTGTGCCAGGGCCTGATCCACCGCGTCGTTGTTCTTCTTGACGATGGCTTCGCCCTTCTTGGAATACGTCTTCTTGATGGCATCCTTGATGTAGCCGATGGCTTCGGCGGCTGGGATGACATTGGCGATGTTGAAGAAGCAGGTCTGCATGATGGTGTTGATCATGACGCCCATGCCGGTGGCCTCGGCCACCTTGTAGGCGTCGATGACGTAGAACTTGGCCTTCTTGTCGAGGATGCGCTGCTGGACTTCACGGGGCAGCTTTTCCCAGACTTCGTCCGGGCCGTAGATGGAGTTGAGCAGGAACACGCCGCCTTCCTTGAGGTTCTTCAGCATGTCGTACTTTTCCAGGAACGACCACTGGTGGCAGGCGATGAAGTTGGCCGACCGGATTAGGTAGGTCGACTTTATCGGGCGGGGCCCGAAGCGGAGGTGCGAAGTGGTGATGGCGCCGGCCTTTTTGGAGTCGTAGACGAAGTAGCCCTGGGCGTAGTTGTCCGTGTAATCGGCAATGATCTTGATGGAGTTCTTGTTGGCGCCGACGGTGCCGTCCGACCCGAGGCCGTAGAACATGCAGCGGCTGACGTCATCCGGCTCGATGTCCAGGTCGTGGTCGTAGTCGATGGAGGTATGGGTGACGTCGTCGGTGATGCCGACGGTGAAGTGGTTCTTGGGTTGGTCCTTTTTCAGTTCGTCGAAAACACCCTTGGCCATGGCCGGGGTGAATTCCTTGCAGGACAAGCCGTAGCGTCCGCCAATGACGGTGGGCCACTTGCCACCGAACAGCATTTTGTCGTTCTGCATGGCTTCGCCGAAGGCGGTGCGGATATCCTCGTACATGGGTTCGCCGAGGGCGCCCGGTTCCTTGGTCCGATCCATGACCGCAAAGGCATGGGCGGTCTTGGGCAGGGCGCCGAGGAAATGCTTGACCGAGAACGGGCGGTAGAGGTGAACGACGATGACGCCGACCTTCTCACCCCTGGCGTTGAGATAGTCCACCATCTCCTGGGCGGCGTCAGCGGCCGAGCCCATGATGATCATGACCCGATCGGCGTCGGCGGCGCCGTAGTAGTCGAACGGCTTGTACTGGCGGCCGGTGAGCTTGGCGAACTTGTCCATCTGTTCCACGACGATGTCGGCACATTTATCGTAGAACGGGTTGCAGGCTTCGCGGCTCTGGAAGAACACGTCCGGGTTCTGGGCGGTGCCGCGGATGGTCGGGTGATCGGGCGTCAGCGCCCGGGCGCGGAATTCGCGGACCAGCTGGTCGTCGATCATCTGCCGCATGTCGTCTTTCGACAACAGCTCGATCTTCTGGATTTCGTGGGAGGTGCGGAAGCCATCATAGAAGCAGAGGAAGGGGATGCGCGCGTGCAGGGTGGAGGCCTGGGCGATCATCGCCATGTCATGCGCTTCCTGGACGTTGGTGCCGGCGAGCATGGCCCAGCCGGTCTGGCGGCAGGCCATGACGTCGGAATGGTCGCCGAAGATGGACAGGGCGTGGGCGGCCACGGTACGGGCAGTCACGTAGAAGGTCGTGGGGGTGAGTTCACCCGCGATCTTGTACATGTTGGGGATCATCAGAAGCAGGCCCTGGGAGGCGGTAAAGGTCGAGGTCAAGGCGCCGGTGACCAGGGAGCCGTGCACAGCGCCAGCGGCGCCGCCTTCGGACTGCAATTCCGACACGACGGGAACGGTGCCCCAGATGTTGGTCTCGCCGAGGCTGGACTTGTAGTCGCAGATTTCGCCCAGGTTGGAGGAGGGGGTAATGGGATAAATGGCGCAAACTTCGTTAACCGCGTGCGCAACTTCCGCCGCAGCCTGGTTGCCGTCGAACGGCGCTTTCATGCGTGCCATGTGTCGGATCCTTTCTCGAGGTGATGCTGCCGAAATTTCCTAGCCAAAGATCTATAGTGAGATGCGAAGTATACCTATCGACTGCAGTGGGTTCCCGGCTGGTGACGAAATCTCCCAAACCGCCGGCGGGTTCGGGGCCATCAAGTCGGATCGAATCCAATTAAGGAAATTTTATGGTATTTCGTTCCGGTAAGGCCGTCAAGGAAAAAGCAGGCCGGCCAGGCAATTCCCGACCGGCGGGCCGGCTCGGGCCGGGGCGGCACCAGTTCGCCAATCAACCCATTGGCTGCCCGGGAGTTACTCGGAATCGGCAAAGGGTGGTCGGGCGGAGCCGGCAGGCGTTTGCGGCACCAGCGACGCCTAGAGTTGGATCGACATGATTTCCGAACGGGTCTGGAAACCGTGGCGCTGGTAGAATTCCCGGGCCGGATTACCCAGGATGCACCGCAGGTCCACAAGGCGGACGCCATTTTCCTTGAGATAGGCCAGGGCGCTTTCCAAGAGCGCCGTGCCCAGCCCCCGACCACGGAGGGAAGCGTCCAAATACAGCAGATCCACCTCGCCGTGGCCGTTACCGTGGGAAGCTTCACAAAATCCGGCGATGGTCCCGTCGCGCACCACCGCCTCGATCCGGGCGGTGCCCTTGGTCACCGCCTCGGCCATGTCCTGCAACTGGCGGTCGAGGGGGATGACCGGATAATGGCCGCTGTAAACATCGGCAATTTCGTTGTGGTACGCCGCCAGGTCCTCCATACAGGCGCGGAGTTGCGGCACCTCGTCCGCAGTTAATATTCTGAAAGTTACCACCGCGCGTCCTCCGTAGCGGCAATTCCTGCCGCAAAGGGGTTATTTTTTCGGTAAAAACAACTATAGCGGTGCCAGTCATATGCCGGCCATAGCCCACTCTTTCCCATCCGCCCCTTCTGAAAGGGTTTAGAGGTCAGGGAAAGTTTCCCCGAGAATGGCATAGGGGTTGCTATACAGATTACCGAACAATCTGCCGCCAATCCGGGCGGCATAGAGAGAAAGGGGAACATGTCATGACTATCGACGGCTTGGGGTAATCCTTTCCGGTGCTTTTTCAAAACACGTGGGCAAACATATCCGTAATGCCTATAAGATTCGCGGTCTTCTCCAGCCGCAACAGACACCGGGTCGGCAGCGCGGGAGCGCCGACAATCGCCAATCCGGTCGCCACGGCAACGGGGGCGCGGAACAATCCTTCAAGGAAACCATCCTTTCCGCCTGCCGGAAGGAAGAGGTCTAGTCGGTCAGGGCCGGGACGGTGGTTCCGGCCTTGACCACCATCGCCATCAGCCGTCCGTCTGGTGGTCCAGCCGTTTTTCCATCCGGTGGTACAGGTACGACGAACCCATCAACAGCAGGCCCACCGCCATGAAAGCCAGAATGCGGTGAAGCTGGTGCAGGGAAGCCAGATCGACCACGACCAGTTTGAGGCAGGTCACGCCGAACAATCCCAAGCCGCCCAACCGCCAGCCCCGCACTCGGGTACTAAAACCGGCAACCAGCAGGCTAAGCGAATAAACGCCCCAGACGATGGAGACGCTCATCTGGGCGAAACGGTACCCGTTGTCGTTCTGGCCGAAACGTGCCAAACACCAATAATAGCTTTCCAAGGTCAGGAGTGCCAGCCCAATCGCGGCGGCGGCGATGTACAGGGCCCGGCGGAAGCGAGCGGACATGCCGGTATAGCCCACCTCCCGTCGGCTATCCAGCGTGGCCGCCCGGCTCACGACAAGCACCATCGCCAGCATTACCAAGGAGCTGAGGAAACGGACATTGAGGAAGAGAGTAAAGGGAGTGGTATGCCGAACGGTGTAATACCATCCAGCACAAATCAATGCCACCGCCAGGGATCGCACCGCCTCGGTGACCATGCCTTTCTGTCGGTACCGGGCCGCCGCCGCCAAAAACCCGCCGGCGCCGACCGACCACAGCATCGTGTACCAGGCGATGCGCCTGACGCTTTCGGATGACGGCCCGGCAAAATACCAGGCTCCGATCTCCAGATGCGTCGCCACCAGGAGGACATAGCCGCCGGCCCTCCCGCACCACCTCCCGACGAGCGATGCCGAATGCCTTGCCAGCAGGAAAAGAACAGCCGCAAGGCCCAGGGCGGAGCCATACCAGAGATTGGCAAACGCCAGGGGTGCCACGGCGGTGACCGGCCGTGCCTGCCAGCCGGCGATCAAGTGACCCGCCGCCACCACCGCCGGCACCGCCGCCACGATGCGCAGGACGGGGTCGGGCCAGCGTCGAGCTGCCGCGGCGAAGGCCAAGGCCCCGACCGTTCCGCTGGCGGCCGCCTGACAGTGCCAGACAAAAAGATCCGCCACCTGCCCCTCCCCTCCCATTCCCCGCATGCGGCCGCGGCTTTCGGCG
>JAJBSZ010000259.1 GCA_020861125.1 Planctomycetota bacterium
ATCCCGGCCAATCCCATGGGCATGAACATCATCAACAGGATGACCCCGATTCCCCACATCAATTTCAGGTACCGTTCCATGAATCGCAACCATTCCGGCATCATCATCACCAGAATTGCGCCGACAAAAACGCCCGGTGTGCTGTTGACCCCGCCGAGCATCACCATGATCACATACGTGGTGGAGATGTCGAAAGTGAAGAGGTCGGACGAGATGAATTTCATGTGCATGGCATACAGACTGCCGGCGAGTCCCGCCAGCATTCCGGCGATGACAAATGCCCAGACCTTGGTCATGTAGACGTTGACACCCAGGGTATTGGCGGCGATTTCGTTGTCCCGTACCGACGCGAGGGATCGGCCGAGACTGGTGGTGCGGATGCGTTCGATGATAACGCCGGTCGCCACCGCTATACCCATCAGCAGGTAAAACCACTCCTGGTAGTCCGTCGGCGTGAAGCCGAAAAAACTCAGGGTGGGAATGGACGAAATGCCGTCCGGCCCGCCGCACAGGGGTTTGTAGTTCAGATACACCGACCAGGTCACCTGTACTAGACCGATTGTGGCGAAGGTGAAATAGGTGCCCTTCATCCGGAGGAGGATCATGCCAATAATCAGGGCGGCAATGCCGGAGGCCACCACCGCGACGGCGAGGGCGGCCATGGTGTCGATGGCGAAGCCCAGCCGGCCGCTGGTGAGGTTGGCGGTGAAATAGGCGCCGATACCCATCATGGAAACGGTGGCAAAAGACAACAGACCACCCATTCCCAACATGACGGATAGACCGAGGGCAGCGATGAAATTGATGATGGCGACGTTCATCGTCATCATGCTGTAGCCGGAGGTGACCCGCGGAACCAGCAGGACGAAAAGCACCAAACCCGCCGCCAGCAGGGCCAGTTTGATATGGTGCACCGAATTGGATGATTTTATCATGTTGCCGCCTCTACGCCTTGTCGGCGATGCGCTCGCCGAACAGACCCTGGGGCCGGACCAGCAGCACCAGAATCAGGACCGAAAACACCACCGCGTCCCGATAGGTGGTGGTGAACGTCGAACTGAAGGACTCGACCAGGCCAATGATCAGGCTGCCGAGAATCGCCCCCTTGATCGATCCGAACCCGCCGATGATGACGCCGGCGAAGGCGCGTAGCTGCAGGGTCCCAAGCATGTTGTTGACGAGGAATATGGGGGAGATCAGGTACCCGCCGATGGAGGCGAGGGTGACGACAATGATGTAGGTGGCGGCGGTGGTGATGATGGTGGGTATCCCCAAGAGCTCCGCCGCGTATTTATCCTGGGCGGCCGCCTGCATGATGCGTCCGGCGTAGAGTTTTTCAAACAGGGTAAAGACGCCGAAGATCAATACCGCGCCGACAAGAATAATCAGGATATACTGAACCTGTACCTTGCTGCCGAACAGGGAGACGGTCCGGTTCAAGGTGCCGAAATCCCATCCGAAGAGTTCCAGCTTCAAGCCCCGCCGCGGAATAATGTAGGGCGCGGCCAAGGGCAAACTGCCCCAGATCAATGTCGCCACCTCCCGGATCACCATAGAGGCGCCCATGGTGGAGATGACCAGGGCCGCCGGATAGGAAGCGTTCCGCAGCGGCCAATAGACCGCGAACATGAACACCAAAGCCACGACGGCGAAGAGGATCATGGCCAGCGGAATGGCTGCGTACCACGGGACCGGGATCTGGTTGCCGACGGCATAGGTGATGAACGCGCCAAGCATGAGCAGATCGCCCTGGGCGAAGTTCATGACGCCGATGGCCCGTATGAGCAGAATCAATCCCATCGCCATCAGGGCGTAGATCATACCCATGGCAACGCCATTGATGGCCAATTCGAAAAACACGCTCGGATTCATAACATTCCTCGTGTGCGCCCGGACCCCGCCCCGGCGGACAGGCGCGCGAGCGAGCCGCCGCCGGAACGTTCCGGCCCTGTCGGATGTGCGATTTCGCGTCCCCTGGACGCACCGGCCTTTCCCGAAGGAGCGCTCGGGAGGAGGCCCTCCCCTGCCCTCCTCCGGGCCTGCCGAACGTCCGGAGTGCCACCCTACGGTTGACGCACGTACACGATTTCCTTCAGGGTGGCAAGACCATCTTCATTCACGGTGAGGAACTGACTGGTGGCGAAACAGTGGTCGTCGTTGGGGGTATAGGTGGACATGGCACCGGGATAGGCCTTGATCTGCTTGAACCCCTCGTTGATGGCCACCGGATCCTCGGTGGTGCCGGCAATGCGGCAGGCTTCGGCGAAGAGCATGACCGAATCGTAGGCGGTGACGGCGGGCATGTCGGAATCCGGTTTACCGGCGTATTCGGTCCGGTAAGCCTGGGCGAAGGCCTTGCCGGAATCGGTATCCACCTCCGGCGTCCAGTCGGCGACACCGTACCAGTCGTCAGCGGCTTCGCCGGCGGTTTCCCGGCAAACGACCGACGCGAAGGACGAGGAACCGAGGAGCGGCAGATCCACCCCAGCCGCCTCTACCTGCATGCAGAGGACGGCGGCCGGCATTTGGTGGGTGATACCGATGATGCCGTCGGCGTCGGAGTGCATGATCTGGCTGATAATGGGGCCGAACTGTTTCTCATCCGGATTGTGGGCGTAGATGTCGTTTTCGTCGACGGTGATCCCCAGATTGGCCAGCGCGGCCACGGTCTGGTCCTTGAGGCCAGTGCCGAAGGATTCGGAGATGAAGATGATGGCCGGTTTCTTCATACCGATGGATTCCACGGCGGCTTTTGCCAGCAGAATACCGGAATTGTCGTCGGTCATACGGGCCTGCCAGATGAAATCGTTTCGTTCCTTGGGAATGTTGGCCGAGGAACCGCCGGCGAGCATGGGAATCTTCTTCTCCGCCACCACGGGCGAAATGGCGATGCAGTTGGAGGAATAGGTGGAACCGAAAAAGGCGACCACTTCCGGATAGTTGAGGATCTTGGTCATGGCATTGACCGAAGTCTGCAGGGTGTCCACCTCGTCCTCGAAAACCAGTTCCAGCTTTTTGCCGAGAATACCGCCGCGCTCATTGATGTGTTTTTGCGCCAGGAGAGCGCCGTTGCGCACGAAATCGCCCACCATGATGTTGTTGCCGGTGAGGGGAGCCACCACGCCGAAGGTCACGGTATCTTCCGCCATGACAGGCAGGCAGGCGGCAACCATGGCCACGGCGGCCAACAGACAGGACAAACGCATTGTTTTCATGGACGATGCTCCTTGCAAAAAGTACCGATCGAATTCTACCGCGCCGCACACGCGACACGCCGTTTGCCGGTCGTTCAGATGCCGAGAAGATCGGGGACGAACAGGCTTATCTGGGGTATGAACGTCACCAGAACCATGGAAATTGCCATGACGATATAGAAGGGAATCGACCGCCGCACCAGGTTTTCCATCGGTATCTTGCACACGGCGGCGATACTGAAGAGACACACGCCGTACGGGGGTGTCGTCAACCCGAGGGCCAGTCCAACCACGACCAACACAATGAAATGGATGGGGTCAACACCGATCTCCACCGCGATAGGCAAGAACAACGGCACGAAAATAAGACACGCGGGACTGGCGTCCACCACCATGCCGATGCAGATCACCAGCACCACGATGACGCACAGGAAAACGTATTTGCCGCCCAGGTTCAGCAGGACATGGGCGAGAAAGGCGGGAATCTTTTCATAGGCGATGATGTAATTGGAGACAGCGGAGGAGGTGGCGATGAACAGGATGGCCGCGGTGAGGATGCCGGCGTCCCTGAGACACAACCACAGATCCCGCAAGGACAATGTCCGAAATACCACCAGATCGATCAGAAGGACATACAACACCGCCAAGGCCGCGCCTTCGGTCGGCGTTACGATGCCAGAAAAAATGGTACCGAGAACGATGGCCGGCGCCACAATGGCGGTCCAGCAGGACCGGAACTTGGACCACACATTGCCCAGGGAAAACGGGATGCGCGAGCCATACCCGTGCCGCGAGCAAATGATATGGTTTGGGATCAGCAGCATGACGGTAAGCAGCAAGCCGGGCACCAACCCGGCGGCCAGCGCCCGCCCCACCGACTGCTCGGAAGAGGCCGCCGCCAACACCAGCAGAATGCTGGGCGGGATCACGACGGAAAGGCAGGAGGACGTCAGGGTGATGGCTCCGGCGTAATCCTTGGGGTAGCCGTCCGCCTGCATCCGGGGCACCAGAACCGATCCGAACGTGGCGGTATCCGCCAGGGAGGAGCCGTAAATGCCGCCGACGAGCATGCGGCCGACGAGGTTCCCGGCGCCAAGACCGCCCGGCATCCAGCCGACGATGGACGTGGTGAAGTCGATGAGGTTTCTGCCGACCGTTCCCCGCGCCATGAGGTTGCCGGCGAGAATAAACAGAGGCACCGCCAGCAGGACAAACGACGTCGATGCCTCGCTCAGCATCCGCGGAACCACACTCAGCCGCATGGTGGTCAACCCCAACTCGGAAAACACCGCGATAACGCCAAAGGCCGACAGACCCAGCGCCATGGCCATCGGCGCGCCGATGAAGATCAATATCGCGGCGACCGCGATCAGGGTAAAACTCATGATTGGAAGTTCGGGCATAAAGGGCTCCCACTACCTGAAATTTTCCGGAACGGCGAACGGCTGCTTCCGACCAATGGCACGACCCTATTCCGTCAGGGAGGAGGTGGCGTACATTTTCTCACGATCGGTCACCACCCGGTATTCCTTGATCAGAAGCCGAACACAGGCCAGCAGGCTCCCGACCACCATCGGCAAGCGTACCCAGTAATAATTGAGTCCCATGATGGGCGTGCGGGAATTGCGCCGCAGATACGGTTGGATCATCTCCCGGGTGAGATAGGCGAGAATGGCGAGGTAGAGGATGAACAGCGCCATGTTGATGACGCCCATCCATTTCTTGCCGCGCGGCGAAAGCCGGCTGACGAAGAGGTCGAATCCAATGTGACTGTTGGTTTTCACGGCGGCGCTGAGCCCGATCCAGATCAGGGCGCAGAGAAGACCTTCGCCCAGTTCGTTGGTCCAGGAAAAGGCGTG
>JAJBSZ010000249.1 GCA_020861125.1 Planctomycetota bacterium
ATCCGGACCCCGCCCACCTTCACCCCGACCCGCCGGCGCCGGGCCGGCCGGTGTCTCGGCCACGACCGCCTTGCGGACCACGGCGGCGTTGGGAACGAGAATGACATCCTGGCGGCTGTCGACGAGGAAGGTGACATTGGTTGTCATCTCCGGCTTCAGGAGCGCCTTCTGCCGGCTGTCGATCTCCACCTTGACGTCGAAGGTTACGACGTTGGATTCCACCTCGCCGGTGGTCGCAACCCGCACCACCGAGCCGGTGAATTCCCGCCCCTTGTAGGCGTCGGCGGTGATCACTGCCTTGACGCCGGGCACCACCCCGGCGATGTCCGATTCGTCCACGGCGGCGATGGCATAGATGCGGGAGAGGTCGACCACCTTGAGAGCGGTGGTGCCGCCGCCGACGTTGGAGACGGCCGAGGCTACGATCAGTCCTTCCTGGACGTCACGCTCCGACACCACTCCGTCGATAGGGGAGAAAACCTCGGTTTCCTTGAGCCGCTGTTCGGCGTCGGCAAGGGCGATGGTGTCGTTTTCCACCTGCGCTTCGGCAATGGGAATTTCCTGCCGGGTCTTTTCCAACTCCAATGCCTGCACCCGTAGGTCATCCATCTGTACCCGGGCGTTGGCGAGGGCGGATTCGGTCTGTACCGCCTTGGTCACCGCGGTGTCCAATTCTTCCCGGGTGATGACCTTCTGCTCGTGCAGCTGTTGGGCCCGGCGCAGGCGGGCGGCGTATTCGTCCCGCTCGGCCTCGGCCGACTTGAGGTCGGCCTCGGCCCGGGCGGTGTCGGCCACGAGTTTGGCTTCCGCTGCCGCCACGGCGATTTTGGTCTGTTCCAGTTGCGCTCGGGATTTGGTCAGGGAGGCGCGGAGTTTGCCCACCGACCGTTGTTCGTCGATGGGATCCAGGCGGAAAAGAAGCATTCCCTGCTGGACTTCATCGGAGACGTCCACCAGTACTTCGATCACCTCGCCCGATGCCTTGGTTTTGATTTCCACTTCGCGCTCCGGTTCAACTCGGCCGGAGGCGGTGACGGAAATCGTGATGTCGCCGCGTTCGGCGCGAACGGTCGCCACGGCGTTGGCATGATCGATGGCTTCTTTGGCCGCTACCTGGCGGGAATAGAGATAATACACCGCTCCCGACACAATGATACATATTAATAAGGACAGCAATTTCTTCATGGTCCGAAATCTCCAGTTCGGTGCGAAGGTCACGCGTATTCCCGTCGTCC
The DNA here is from genome assembly GCA_020861125.1 of Planctomycetota bacterium. The sequence continues at coordinate 1,236 of JAJBSZ010000249.1, forward strand.
GTGCACGGGTCTGATGCAATAGTGTCGCCAGGCGGATAAATGTTACAGGGGTATCAACCGGTTCCGCCAAAACCAAATTTTCAGTGTACCGTCAACTCCCGCCGGAAACCCGACGCTTCCGCCCGTCCGGTCGAGGAAATGTCTTGACACAGGACCCGGACGATACGTACAATCATTCTTTCTGGCGCGGCTGCCTCCCGGGCGGTCGCGGTTTCATTGCCGACTACAATACGCTACGGTTTTCGCGCCATTGGCGCAGCAACGCAGTGACGAGGAGAAATCACCATGGCCAATGAATGCGCGGTCTGTGGCAAAAAAACCACCTTTGGTATCAAATACGCGCGGCGCGGCGCCGCCAAGGCAAAAGGCGGATCGGGCGCGAAGATCTCCGGCAAGACCGGCCGCGCCTTCAAACCCAATATCCAGAATGTCCGTGCCGATGTCAACGGAACCATAAAAAAGATAAAGGTATGCACGTCCTGTTTGTCCGCCGGCAAGGTGAAAAAGGCGGCCCGGGGGCAGCTGAAACTTCGCAAATCCCTGGAATCCTGAACCGCCGTCCACCACCGACAGCTTCCGACCACCCCCGCTTTGGCTTTGGGCCGGAGCGGGGTTTTGTACATACCGGTGTCCGCTGAGGTACCTGGAGTATCTGTCCCCAAAAAGGGAAAATCCATGTCCGGAATTCTTGGCATTGGCGTCGACATCGTAACTATCGATCGGATGGCAGCGCTCCGGGAACGGCATGGCGACCGGTTCCGAAACCTTCTTTTTTTGCCAGCCGAAGCCGAGTACTGCTTATCCCGGGCGAAACCGGACGAGTCCTTTGCCGCCCGCTTCGCCGCCAAGGAGGCGGTAATGAAGGCTCTCGGAACGGGTTGGGCCCAGGGTGTTGCCTTCACCGGAATTGAAGTCGTCCGGCAGGAGGACGGCAAACCGGCAATCCGTCTGCACGGTTCCACCGCTGCCCGCGCGGCGGCTTTGAACGCGGGCGTGATCCACTGTAGCCTCTCCCATTCCGACACGGCGGCGGTAGCGTACGTCATCATCGAACGAGGTTGACTACAGGGAGGTTTAATTGTTGTAACTTCGGTTTTCCAAGAAAGTTGCGTTTTTATGGGAAAAAGCTTGCTGTGGGTAGTTTCAACTCTATAATGGCACAAATTGAATATTATTTTCACAATAACAAAGCCATAACCAAGCGGGAACTTGGGAGAAGAGGATGAAAATCTGGAAGTATGTGGTTGCGGGTTTGGCGGCGGTCGTGGTGACGGCGGGCGCTGCCGTCGGGGAGGATCTCTCCCCGAATGCCCAAAAGTTTCTGAATGCAACGGGGCTGACCTATGGCGTGCATGGCGCCAACGCGGCCTCGGGCGAATTCTTCGCCGATGTGATGCAATCGTCCTTGACCATGCAGCGGGCCTTTACCAGTGCCATGCCGTCGATCATCAACTACAGTCAGACGGCCCATACGCAGGTCTCCGATACCGTCCTCGCGTCCTCCGTGTGCCCCACCAGCATGTGCGCGCCTAACAACAAGTGGGTCATGTGGGACACCCCCTTCCTCGTGTACGAAGGGAAGCGCCGGGATGGCCGGTATCTCGGCTACGATCAGAACGCCAGCGGGTTCGCCACCGGTATCAGCCGGATGTTCGACGAGACCACCGCCCTCGGTCTTGCTGTCGGGTACGACTACCGGAAGATGGACGGCCGGGATCATTACCATCTGCGCGAGCGGGCCGACGCCTTCCACGCCGCCCTCTACGGCGGTACGGCGGTCGCCTGGTTCTTTATCGACGGCTATGCCGGTTATTCGCGCAGTTGGCACCGCACCGAACGGTTGGTAGATACCGGTGCCGGCACCGCCGACCGCAACAAGGGCAATTTCAACGATACCATTCTGTCGGCCGGTCTCAAGGCCAGTTACGTCTGCATCCTGCCGAACGAGGTGCGTATCACCCCGGCCATCGGCCTCGACTACAGTCACGTTCGCCTCGGTTCCTTGACGGAAAAGGGCTGGGCGGAAACGGGCGGAGTTCCCGGCGGCATGGGCACCAGCACCACAACCCTCCGGACCAACGCCAGTACGTACCATAATCTTCAGATGCCGGTCACCGTCTCGGTGAACAAGACCTATTGCGCCAATTTCCTGTCGTTCCGTGGCACGCCGTCGTTGTGGACGCCGGAAGTCCGCGGCGGGTTTGTACCCCAGTTCGGACCCAAGCGTACCGGTGTCCGGACGCGCCTGGCCAGCGGCGGCGACAGCTGGAAGGTCCGGTCCACTGAAATCGGCAACTATGGCACCGTTGGCGCCGGGCTCAAGATCAAGTTGGCGGATAAGTATATTTTTGCCGTGGATTACAACTATGCCTTTGCCAAGAAGTATAACAACCACATGGTTACCGGTACCTATGGCGTCAGCTTCTGACCAACCAGACTGGTCTCCGATTGCAACCAACACGCCTCCCTCCGGGGAGGCGTTTTCTTGGTGGGTCACCCTGTGGTACCGTGACTGCCATTGTGCTCGGGCCGGTTTCCCGCACCAGGGCGGATAAGGGATGCATTTTCCAGCGACCCGGGTATACTTACCGGGATGGCCAGCACCAGCAATACACCGTTTGTCCTCTGGATTGACGCCGATGCCTGTCCCCGTGAGGTGCGGGATATCATCGAACTCGCCGCCCTGCGACGGCAGGTACGGACGGCGTTTGTCGCGAATACCCCCATGCGGTTGCATCCGTCGCCGTATCTTGAATTCCACCTTGTGGAAAAGGGGGACGACAAAGCCGATGATTTCATCGTCGGAAAGGCGGGCGGCGAAGACATTGTGATCACCGCCGACATTCCGCTGGCGGCCCGGCTGGTGGAGCGGGGTGTGGCCGTGGTGAGTCCCCGAGGCGAGGAAATGACCGCCGCCACCATTGGCGATCGCCTGGCCATGCGCAATCTTCTGGAAGAATTGCGCGGCGCCGGTCTGGTGACCGGCGGGCCCAAGGAAATGGATCGGGGGGATGTTCAGCGTTTCGCCAATGCCCTCGATCGGGCCCTGACCCGGCGCCTTCGGTCTCGCTAGGAGGCATCCGCGCCAACGGAGCGGGAGGGGAGCGTCACCTTGGTCCAGTAAATAGGTACCTGCTACGGGCCGAAACTTGTCTTGGAATAATAGGGCATACGAATCCACTTCGGCTTCACCGGTCCTGCGGACGAAATCAGTGGCCATCCAAAGCGCATTCGTACACACCGCCGTGGTGCTGCCTCCGTCTTTTCCGCGTACCAGTCGGAACCGCCATGCCACCGGACGATTCTCTTCCGCAGTATCTCGTTCCCACCCCTGACGGTGGTCTCCGGTGGGGACCGCTGGTGGCCGGCCGGTTGATCCGGCGGTATAAGCGCTTTCTCGCCGAGGTCCTGCTGCCCGACGGTACCACGGTGACCGCCCATACCGCTAATACCGGCGCCATGCGGGGATGTTCCGAACCGGGCCGTACGGTCTGGCTGTCACGGCATGACACGCCGTCCCGGAAACTTCCCTATACCCTGGAGATGATCGACATGCCGGAATCCCGGGTGGGCGTCAACACCGGCGTTCCGAACAAGCTCGTGCGGGCGGCCATCGCCGCCGGCCGCATCCCCGAACTTCCGGCTCCGGACGCCCTCCGTTCCGAAGTGACCTTCGGTGAGAGCCGACTGGATCTACTGCTCCACCATCGCGACGCCGCCGACGTCTATGTCGAGGTCAAGAATTGTACCTTGGTGGAAGACGGCGCGGCGCTTTTTCCCGACGCCGTGACGGCGCGGGGAGCCAGGC
>JAJBSZ010000346.1 GCA_020861125.1 Planctomycetota bacterium
GCGGGGGCGGCGATGGGCACCGTCGGCAAGGGCGACGGTTCGGAGGAAACGCCGCTCCTGGTTGGCCCGGCGGCGGAGCTGGGTGACATCCGGGTGGAGTACCGGCCTCTGCCTGCGGAGGGCGCCGATTTCCCGGCCGAAAGTATGGCCCGGGAACGGTCGGCTATGGACGAGCGCCTCCCGCCGGTGGAATTCCGGCCGATCTGGCGTTCCGGCGTCGACGTGCCTGCCGGCGTGTGGGCGGGCGATGGCGCCGCCGCCCTGGGACCGGCCCGGGCGGAGGCGGCAGCCCGGTATTTTTCGCGTATGGGAGAAACACGCTGATGGCCGAAGACGCATCCCCGATGTCCGCTGTGGCCCGGACCGAGCGGCGGCTGAACGAAATTCTGTTCGGCCAGCGGGAGCTGGTGCGGTTGTTCCTCACCGGTGTCCTGGCGGGTGGTCACATTCTGCTGGAAGGATTGCCCGGCGTGGGCAAAACGCAGCTGGTCCGCTCCTTCGCCCGGCTGTCCGGCTTGGTCTGCAACCGCATTCAGTTTACGCCAGACCTTATGCCCCTGGACATCACCGGTTCCGACCTCCTGGTGGAGGAGGCGGACGGCCGGCGTTTTGTCTTCAGCCCAGGTCCCGTGTTCGCGAATCTGGTGATCGCCGACGAGATCAACCGGGCCAGCCCCAAGACCCAGTCGGCGCTTCTGGAGGCGATGCAGGAAGGGCAGGTCACGGTTCTGGGGCGCACCCACCCTCTGCCGGTTCCCTTTTCCGTCCTGGCGACCCAGAATCCCATCGAACTGGAAGGGACCTATCCGTTGCCGGAAGCGCAGCTGGATCGGTTTCTGTTCAAGCTGGGGGTCGGGCAGGTGGGGGCCGAAGAACTGCGGGACATCGCCCTGGGCAAAGCCGGGGGTTCGGCCGACCACCCGCCGGAAATGACCCCCGCGGAGGTCGCCGCCGCCATGGCCGCGGTGCGGGCGATACCGCTTTCCCGGCCCATCGCCGACTATATCGCCCGTCTGGTGATAGCCACCCGACCGGAAAGCGGCGGCATGGCCGGCGGCATCCGCTATGGCGCCAGCCCCCGGGCGGTGCTGGCCCTGGCCGCTGCCTCCCGGGCCCGGGCGTTTCTCGACGGCCGGCTGACGGTGGGATTTGACGATGTCAAGGCGGTGGCGGTGCCGGCGTTGGCTCACCGCATCATTCTCGACTACCAGGCCCGGCTGGACGGCCTGGACAATGAAACGGTGATCGCCGGTTTGGTGGCGGCGACACCGGAGTTGGATCGGGAAGCTCCCCGGTCCCTGGCCGCCAAGATCGCCGGAGGGTGAGCGTGGTCCGATTGGGTTTGGCATTGTGTCTGCTGCTCCTGGCTGGGGCGGCCGCTGGGGCCGGCGAAGCCCTGGAAGAGGAAGATCCGGCGGTGGTCCTGCGCGGTTCGCCCCAGGGCTGGGTGGCGCGGGGCAATTTTCCCGTGTTTGTCGACGCCCGCACCGACCGTGGCGCCGACCTCGTGATTACCCTCGGTGGCGGCCGGTACGAAGACTACACCGCGACCCGCGCCGTTTCCCTGCCGCCCGGGTCTGCCGTGCGGCTGGAGAGGACCGCTCCCACCCTGCACTACCGTCTGCGAACCACAGCCGCCAACGGGAACAAGGAAGGTTCTTTTTCCGTCGGGTCACGGTCCCTGCACAGCCATTATGACGGGTCTGCGCCGACACCGCTCCTCTGTCTCAACAGTTTTCTCCTGCGCGAATTGGAGATGCTGGACGAGACGGAAAAACAGCCCGACACCATCCACAACGGCCTGCCGCTGGACGATCTGCCGTCGCGGTGGCAGTCCTACACCGGCCTGGTCAGCATGCTGGTGGTGAACGCCAGCGAACTCGCCGCCGTCCAGCCGGTCCAGCGCCAGGCCATCTCCAGGTGGGTCCGCTGGTTTGGCGGCCGCCTGTGGCTGGCCGGCGACGAAGCCCTGGCCGCCGCGGGCGATCTGGGGGTCGATGTGATCCGTCCGCCCGCCGAGGTCCTGGCCGACGGACGCGTGACGGTCCATACCCACGGCAACGGCCTGGTGTATGTGCAGCCGGAGCCCGACGTGCGGATTTTGGCCCAATCGGTACCCATCGGGCGGCTCAACAACCCGCTGGAATCCTACTTCGGTTTCATCCGCTTTGAAGCTCCGCCTGGCGAATGGCTGCTGGAGCCCCTGGTGGGCACCTCCACCAACGCCATTATCGTCAGCCTGGTGGTCCTGGGGTTGCTGCTGGGTCCGGCCAACTACCTGTTTATCCGCCGGCGAAAAAACGACCTGCTGTTTTTCATCACCACACCGATCATCGCCATCGCCGGGGCCGCGGCCATCTTTGGCGTCTCCTTTCTCCAGGAAGGGGTGGGCGGCGGTTTCAACCAGATGGCGGTCTTGGCCCGGGCTGCCGACTCCGCTGACGCCATGTTGTTCGATTTCCGGGCGGTGCGATCCGGGTTCTTCACCAACACGCCGGAGTTTTCCGCCGACACGCTGGCCGTACCGGTCCAGGGCCTGCGATCCCGGCGGGCCATTGCGGTGGAGTATACCGACGGAATTCGCCTGACCGGCGGCTGGCTCCTCCCCCGGTTTCCCACCATGTTTCTCCTGGCGCGGCCGACGGTCAGCCGGATGAACCTGGATCTGGTGCGGGAGGGGGACGACTACGCCATCGTCAACAACCTGGGCTTCACGGTCCAGCAGGTAGCGACGCGTCTGCCCGACGGCGGCGTCGGCTGGACGGAAAACCTGCCGCCCGGGGCTAAGGCGGTGCTGGAGCGGGACGAGGAGGAAAGCCGACTGCTTGCGTTGTATTATCCGGTCCGGCGTTTGAACAACGACAACCCCACCTTTACCGGCGTGACGATGGTGGCGCAGTGCGACGGCCTGCCGTATATCGAGGACGGCGGCATGAACACCCAGCTTTTGACGGGGGAATACTACTACGTCGTCTGCGGCGGAGAGCAGGGGGTGGCGCCATGACCGCCCGCCGCCGCCAGCCTGTTGTCGCCGTGCGCTCCCTGGCCAAATCCTTCGGCCGCGTGCATGCGGTGGACGGTATCAGCTTCAACCTGTATCCGGGGGAGGTCCACGGGTTCATCGGGCCCAACGGTGCCGGCAAAACCACCACCATGCGCATCATGGCCGGGGTGGAATACCCGGACAGCGGCGATGTTTGCTACGCCGGGGTCTCGGTCATCGATCATCCGGACGAAGCCACCCGCTCCATCGGTTTTATGCCGGATTATCTGGATTCCTACCCGCGCATCCTGGTCTGGGAATACCTCGATTTTTACGCCCGCATCCACGGCCAGCCGCCGTCCTGGCGGCACGGGCGGATGGCCGATGTGGTGGAGTTCACTGGCCTCGGCGACATGCTGGATCGGCCGGTGGAAGGCTTGTCCAAGGGCTGGAAACAGCGGCTGTCCCTCGCCCGGGTTCTCCTGAACGATCCCAAGGTGTTGATTCTCGACGAACCGGCGGCGGGTCTCGACCCACGGGCTCGGGTGGAGCTGCGCGACCTGGTGGTTCTCCTGGCGGAAAACGGCAAGAGCGTTTTCATCTCCAGCCATATCCTGACGGAACTGGCGGAGATGTGCCAGGCCGTGACCATCATCGAACACGGGCGGTTGGTGACGAGCGGCGGCATGGACCAACTGCAGCAGGATGTGGATCAGGGCCGACGGATGGGCGTCTCCCTCCTCGAGCCGACGCCGGAAAACAAGGCCAGGTTGGTGCGTTTTCTCGCCGCCGATCCCGGTATTATCGAAGCGGCGGATCAGGAGTCGGGCGCCTATTTCATCCACCACGGCGACGCCGCCTTCAAGGCGGATATCCTGCGCCGGCTGCTGGCGGCGGGTTTCGCGGTCACCGATTTCCACAGCGCCACCACCAGCCTCGAGGACGCGTTCATCATGATGACCACGGGGGAAAAGGGAGCCGGAGCATGACTGACCACACCGTGCCGGTTCGGCCGGCCCTGGGGGATCGGATTCGGGAATGGCTTGACCGCCGGATCAACCCGGTGCTGCTCCGGGATCTGCGTCTGTATATGCGCGGCCGTCTGATGCTGGCGGTGTACTTTCTGGTGCTGGCGGCGCTGTTCATGCTGGCGGTCCTCTATACGGTCATCGCCCGCTTCGATGGTGCGGACGGCACCGGGCTGTTGTCGATCCTGACGTTCCTGCTGGCGATCATCTGCGGCGCGCTGATCCCCAACCTGGTATTCGAGCGTTTTCGCGGCGAGCTCGCCAACCGGGCGACGGAGCTGGCCCTGACCTCGCCCCTGACGCCGGCCCGGCTGGTGCGGGGCAAGCTCCTGGGGTCGTGGTGCATGACCCTGATGGTGGTGTCCGCGTCGTCCCCGATCCTCGCCACGGCCTACCTCCTGGGCGGCATCAATATCCTCTCCCTCCTGGGTGTGGTCGGCGGGGTGGTGCTGGCCGGCCTGGTACTGCCGATGGCACAGCTATACCTCGCCGCCGATATTCGGGGCGGCAAGGGGACGTCGCGGGTCATCGCCGCGCTGCTGTTTGTGCTGGAGTTGATCCTGATGATCGGCTATTCTTCGCTCCTCACCAGCGCCTTTCTCGGCACCGGCTACCGCGAGCCGTCTCTGGTCCTCCTCCTCTGCCTGGCGGTCGCCGCCATCCTCATCGCCCAGTTTTTGTACTTCACCTGCGTCGGGACGCTGCAGGGCGAGGCGGAAAACCGGGAGATCGCGCCCCGCCTCAGCCTGTCGGCCGCCGTGGTACTGGGCGTCACCGTCGCCGTCCTGATGTACCGCTCCTTCGACGACGATCTGGCTTTCCTGATACCCTCATGGTGGGAATTCGCCACCCTTCTCCTGTGCCTGGTGTCCTATGTCTTCTGCGTGGGTTTTACCGGATTATGCACCGTGACGCCCTGGCTGCCACGGAACCTCCTGGCGGCCTGGCGTGGACTCCGGCTGCGGGCCATGTTTTTCCTGCCGGGAATCCGGTCCCTGTCGTCCTATGTCCTCCTCACCG
>JAJBSZ010000016.1 GCA_020861125.1 Planctomycetota bacterium
TTCCCGTCTGATGCCCACTTAGCTCAGTTGGTAGAGCAACTGACTCTTAATCAGTAGGTCGAAGGTTCGAATCCTTCAGTGGGTACCACTATTAATCACCGCAACCCCCACGGGGTTGCGGTTTTTTTCACTCGCCGCCATCGCCTGTATGTCCTCGCCGGAAAACACCCACTCGCGTGGCCCTTTTCCAGATCCCGCTGCCACTTCACCGGCGGCAGGCTGCCCAAACGGTAGGCCGATCACCTCCTGTCGGTCCTACGGGGGGATGTGGACGGCCACAGCCATGGTGCCTTCCAACCACAGCCTCCGGTCACGGTATACCCGCTGCTTGGCGGTACACCTAAATCCATAATGGTCGCACCGACTGATTTTCGACACTGCCGCCAAGCTTCTTCGATATGGGAATATTTTGTGAAGGAAACGAATGCAAAAGGCAGGACGCCTGGGAGTGTGGCGGTCGTCGGCACAACCGGCGCCTTGCAGCACACCATGTAATCCCTATAATTACGAAGCAAAGGAGGGCTTATGGCGAAATTTATCGTACAGCTTCTTTGGGATCCTGAGGCAAACGTCTGGACAGCCACCAGCGAATCCATCGCCGGTCTTGTTCTTGAATCCGGCTCACTCGATGCCCTGATTGAACGGGTCCGGTTCGCTGTGCCTGAACTGTTGTTGCTGAACGGGATAACTGAGAAGTCTTTTGAACTGGCCTTCCAATTGGAGAGAATTGAGCAGGTTTCTCTCTGATGGCCGATTACGAAAAAATAGTCCGGAAATTGCTTCTTCAGAATGGTTGCTCTTTTCTGCGGCGCGGTAAGGGTGATCACGATATTTGGTTCAGCCCAATCACCTCGCGCAATGTGACGGTTGATGCAAAAATAAAGTCCCGTCATACGGCCAATGAAATCCTGAAACAAAGTGGCATCAAGCACCGGTTTTAAATTACCTCCCTTGGCGGAACCGAACCCACCACGTATTTCCCAGTTGGCGGTGGGGTTTTTCAGGTATTGGAAGGCCACCTGGGGATCACTTAACACCATCCCATTCGGCCTTAATAGGTTGGCCTTTCCTCCTCTTCGGGTACAAGCCCTCCGCCGACGAATTATTTCCTCTCCTGCCGTCTACGGAATATTCAGTATTGGCTTTTTCCATTTTGCCGATGGAGAAGGATTATTGGAACAAAGGTGGACGGGACGGTTCGCGGCATCAAAGGCAAGGCTTTTGGGGATTCCATCGGCCAAAAGTTCTTCGCGAAATTCGGCCAGGACTAACACCAACAGCGGGCGCTCCGGTGCCAGTAAGGTCAACTGTGGACAGTACGGAATCCCTTCTGGAAGGGAAACCGGGGAAAGGTAAAAAAGGCCGCCACCGTGACCGGATGGGCAAAACAAGGGGGAACGGTCACGGTGACGGGAACGAGGATACTGCCAGGGGCCTTTTCCATCCAGCTTGTTGGCGAGCCGGAGGGCGCCGGAAAATCTCGTCGACGCCAGCGAAAAGGGGGCGGTAATTCCCCGGAGATGGCGCACAGGGGCACCTCGCTGCCCTGCCGCCATACGGCGGCCACGGGAGCCGGGACTCTCCAGTCCCAAAAAATCTCTTATTCCGATATATGGAACTGAATTCCGCAACTGCTGGGGTAAATAAAAAAGTCGGTTGCCCGATTCTATTTCTTACTGACCACATGCACGGCCAGCAGAGCACTGTTCCTCTGGAACGCCACCCGAGCAATACCCACGAATCCAAGGGAATAGGTTATAAAAAGTCCGAAGACCCACTCCCGTATACCCATGCCGTTACCAAGCATAGAAATCTCAAATCATTCCATTCGTACTTTACACCCTGTGTGGTTGTTGGTCAACTGAAAAGCGAAAAAATCCCTTGGCTGGTTGCCCTCAGGCCGTAACGGCGGGGTTTTCCATACGAATCACCCCCTGCAACCGCGGGGTGGTACCTGCCATACCCAATTGGGTTGGGCATTGCCAGCGGACGTAGTACACCCAGCGCGGTACCGGGAAACGGCACCAGAGCTGAGTCAGGAGCAGGAATTTACGCTGTGGGTCTTCTCGTCGAAGAGAAAGGACCAACGGAGCACTCGGAAAGGGGAGAAGGCCGGCGCCGGTACGGTTACGAATTAGCGCCGGCGTTCTTCCTCCTTCCAGCCGCAGCGAGCTGACGCCCTTTGGGCCGCCGCCATCACCTCGCGGCACAGCATTTCCTTTCGGGCGTTCATCCTGCTGGTGGGGCCGGACACACTGATGGCCGCCACCAGCTTCCGGTTCGGCCCCCATACCGGCGCTGCAAATCCGACCAGACCTTCGTTGCCTTCCTGCTGGTCTTCGGCATATCCTTGGCGGCGGATTTTGTCCAGATCGGCGATCAGATCGTGCCGGCTGGTAATGGTGAAGGGCGTCTGGGGCGGCAGGTCCAGAAACCGGACGATCTCCTCGAGGCTATCCGGCGTGTGGGCCAGAAACAGTTTGCCGGAGGCAGACGCGTGGGCCGGCTTATTGAAGCCGATCAGGGAAGAAATAATGGTGGGATTGGCGCCGTTTACCGTATCCACAAACGTGGCGAGGCCGTTGGCGTAAAAGGACAGATGGCTGGTCTCGCCGGTAACCGCGCTCAGCCGCTCGAGGACGGGATGGCATTCGTCGATGACGTTCAGGCTGCCCAGTTTGCCGGCGCCGATATGCACCGGCCGGATGCCCAGCCGGTAGCGGCCGTTGTCCGGATTCTGTTCGATAAACCCCCGCCCCTCCATGGTGGTGAGCAGGCGGTGGACAGTGCTTTTCCCCAGGTTGAGAGAACGGCTGATGTCGGTCAACCCCAACTCCTTGACCGAACCATCGAACAGTTCGATGATCCGCAGGGCGTTATCCACCGATTGCAGCAACGGTTGCGCCACGTTCCCTCCTTACAGTCAGGATTTTTCCGTAGTTGTAACGAACCAATGGGACTGAGGCAATGAAATTTCGGTCGAAGAAACCCGGGGTGATGGCCCGAAAAACACCCGGTTCGGTACCGGACGCTATCCGACGCTGGTGGCTCGCTGTACCGGTGGGCATGTACTGGAGAAAAAAGCTCCCCAACCAGAAAATCTCGTTGAATTTCCGATTAAAATTGATATGGTACAACATACTGGCCACACCGAAAGGGCTCCAGCCGGCGAATATCGGGCGGAAACTTCCTGGCTGGAGCCCGCGTATATTTGCAACCGTAATCTCCTTCTACCCGGACGTCAGGTGCCGGAAAAACGGTTCGCGGTGCGGATATCGCCAATTTCATTCCTCCGGATACCCATCCCCATCCGATTCCCGACGGCCGAAGTTCTTGCCGGTCGCCAAAATGGTACTCACCCGCCGCATTTCTCTGGTGTTTTCCACCAGACTTTTGCGTATTTCACAGATGGCATTGGTGCTTTCCACGATGGCGACGGTGCCCTTTTCCACCATGGCCATCAGCGATTGATCCATGGCATACCAGCGGTCACCGTCCTTTTCCCGTTTGGCGTAGTCACGACGCTCACGCAGGATCAGGTAGATGATAAACGCGCCCAGCGCCCCGAAATCGGTCAGCAGGCGGAACACGGCATGGGCGGGGTCGCCCGCCACCACCGTCATGCCCTCGCCGCCCTGAACCAACCGGCAGACGGCGACGAGGACGATCAGGCTGGAAAGTATCACTTTCACGGTGATCCCTTTCACAGGAACGGATGCGACGGCAGGGCCCGGGCCACAGCGTCGTGGACGGGACCGGCGGGAATGGGCAGGGTGGAGAGGATGGCCTCCAGAGCGACGCGCTTCACCTCGGCGTCGCGGAGGGCGGCGTCCCGCTGCTCGCGGAGAACCTGCGCCTCCTCTTCGTACACGCCAATGACCGGCCTCACCATCCGGCGGAAAAAATCGGCGTCTCCTCGGACCAGGGCGTCTTGCAACGTGCCGCAGCCGTTTTTGCCGGAGAGGATATTCCGGACGACCGTTTCGGTACGTTCCTGGGCGGTAGTATTCATGGCAACTCCTTTCAGAAGGTTTTGGAAAACCACAAGCCCAGGTGCGGACGGGATAGCGCCTGCCGGGCTGCGGCGAGATTGCCCTGCTCCGCCAGGGTGTGGGCCATTTCCAGGCCCACTTCCCCGAGGCGGATGCGGGTGCCGGTGCGGTCGTCGTTTACCCAAAGGCCGCGGCGGTCACGGCCGGCGTGGCCGGTTCGAGTTCGGGTATAGGTGGTGAGACCGAAGCGGACAAAGGGGCGGCCACCGCCTTCACCGCCGACGGGAGCTTTATCCGATCCAGCATCCATTCGCACAGCATGTCGATGACCACCGGCCCGTATTCCTTCAGGGCATCCACCCCTTGAGCCGCCATGAAGCTCACGATGTACTCGCGGCATTTCCGCCGAATGTACGCCACCTCGTCGGCGGTGAGTTTGCCGTCCGCATTGGCCTTTTTCAATTCGTCGGTGTAGAGCGCCTTGCAGCCGCCGACGCCGGTCTCCACCGCCAGCAGCAGTTTGTCCAGCTTGCGCCGTTCCGCCCATTCGTCGAGGTAGGGCTTGGCGAACTTCCACAGTACCCCCACCACCGCCACCAGGATGGCGCCCCAGGTGCCTTCGCCGGCCAAGATCAGCCAGAAAGAACTGGCGGCAGCTCCCTCCGAATCGGCGGCGGAACACAGGGCCTGGCTCATCGTCACCGCCAAAAACAGGGTCATTGCAGGTCGTTTCATGATCGTCTCCTTTATCCGGGCCTTTCGGCCGTCCTCTCCACGTCCCCATGCTAGCGGCGTTCACACACAGGTGACGGTCAAATTTCAGGCGGCATCCACACCGACGCCGGTTGTGGAATCGGACGGTGCCTCCGCTGGTGGCACCGTTGCGGCGGCAAGCAAAGCAACGGTGATTGCAAGGAGGCGAACGGTAGGGAAAGGTGGCGGAAACATATCGAGGAAAAAAATGGGATGGAGAAGTGGAGAAGTGGAGAAGTGGAGAAGTGGAGAAGTGGAGAAGTGGAGAAGTGGAGAA
>JAJBSZ010000212.1 GCA_020861125.1 Planctomycetota bacterium
ATGTCCGACAGCCCCATCTCCCGCAGGGCCGCCGCCACCGTCCGGGCGGTGCCGCCGGCACCAAGCACCAGCACCGGGGTGGAGAGAGGCAGGTTTTCCGCCAGCAACGGTTCCATGAAACCGAGGATGTCGGTGTTCTCGCCGCAGAGGGTATCGCCGCGCCAGTAGATGGTATTAACGCCGCCGATGGCCCGGGCGCGGTCGCTGATCCGATCCAGAAACGGCATGACGGCCAGTTTGTGGGGCATGGTGACGCAGCAGCCCCGGATGCGGAGGGGACGCCAGGCGGCAAAAAATGCGGGCAGATCCGCCGCCGGCATCGGCCACGGTAGCAGCACCGCCGGTAGGCCGAGAGCCTCGAAGGCGGTGGTGTGGATCATCGGACTGAGGCTGTGCCCCAAGGGGTAGCCGATGATGCCGTAGAGATCGGGCGGCGTAAAGGTTTGCATGGGTTTCCTGTCTGGCGGCGCGGTGGCGGACGGCGTCCAATGGTAGTCGGGGACGGCGGGGTGTCAACAACCTTGCCCTGAAACCGGGACCCGGGTATCATCTGCCCTTTTCGCGAACCGCTGGCGGACCTACGGCATGGCAACGCAATCGATCATTTATATCATTGGCGCCCGGGCTTCGGGTAAATCCACCCTCGGCCCCCGCCTGGCCAGACACCTGGGCCGCGACTTCGTCGATACCGATCGCCATATGCTGGAGACCGGCGGCCAAACGGTAGAGGAGGTGGTGGCGGCCGAGGGCTGGGAAGGATTCCGCCGCCGGGAGGCGGAGGCGCTCCGTCAGGTGAGCCGGCCCGGCCGGGTGGTGGCCACCGGCGGCGGCATCATCCTGTCGCCGGACAACCGCCGTTTCATGCGGGAACGCGGCACCGTGATCTATCTGGCCGCCCCCGCCGCCGTCCTCGCCGCCCGCCTCGCCGCCAACCCCGGCGCCGCCGGGCGTCCCAGCCTCACCGGCCTTTCCATCGCCGAGGAAATGGCCGCCATCCTCGAGCAGCGGTCGCCCCTCTACCACGAAACCGCCCATCACGTGGTTGACGCCGCGCGGGATAGGGAGGAAGTACTCCAGACCCTCCGCCAGGTGTGCGCCGCTCTTCCCGGCGCCGGCGGTAGCCAAGCGTGACCCGGAAGGTTTTCTTTACCCCTGTTCCCGGTATTACCTTAACATGCAGACCGTTTTGTTGCCTGCCATCCAGACCCATTCTCCGTGCCCCGCCGCCCATCCGCGCCAAAGCGGCCGGCCGGAAAGACATTCGTCTGGACATCCGGCCCGCCTCCCCTACAATAGTCCATCCGTATCCGCCCGGGTCCTCCCGGCGACCGGCCTCCGCGCCGTGGCCGGCAACGGTGGCCGTCCGCGTGACAAACCCGGAAGGATAGGTGTCCAGTTTTTCACAAGGTAGTGTTGATGCGACGTGCCGGCTATGGCGCCATCCTGGCGTGGTTGTCTTTCACCGCCATCCTAGCGGCGGGCGAAGGACCGATCCCCGAGGCGGAACTGCAGGCGCTGGACCGGGCCATCGCCCGGGAAATGCACAGCGGCAACCTGGGTTCCCAAACCCTGGGCGATCTCCGTCGGCTGAAACAACGCCTCGTCCGTCTGCAGGCCACGGCCGTGGACGATCGCGACGCCGCCCTGCAGCCCCTGGACGGTGACGCCACCCGCCAGGAACTCCTCGCCCGGCTCGAGGCCGAGGCCCGCACCGGCGGCCGCCCGGCGCGACGCTCCCTGGCCCTGTATTACCTGTTTCTTAACCAGCCGGAAAAGGCCCGGGAGGAGTGGCAGCGCATGGGCCGGGCCACCGGCGGCGACGTGCCGTGGCACACCCTGGCCGGATACCTGGATGCCGCCCTGGGGGAATACCGTTCCGGGCGGGACAATCTTGAAACCGCCCTCCGCTTGCTGGAGTCGCGGACCTCCCTGACCCTTTCGGCGCCGGAGTTTTGCACCGCCATCGCCGGCTACCGCATCCACGTGCCGCGCGAACCGGGCGATCTGCTGCCTGGCGAAGACGTCCTGATCTACGTGGAGATCGAAGGGACGGAATTCCTGCCGGCAGCGGAGGGCGGGCAGGAATGCCGCCTGATGTTCGGCCTGCACCTGCGGAGCGATAGCCAGAGCACGGTCTGGGCGGAGCCGCGCTACGGCGAATATGCGCCGGTGTTCTCCGGACCAATCCGGGATCTCCATGCCGCCCTCACCTGGCGGATACCCAACGACCTGGCGCCGGGCCGCTACCATCTGACGGTGGAGGCGGTGGAGGATTCCAGCATGCGGCGGGGCGAAAGCCAGATGAGTTTTTCCGTCGGCCGCCGCGACACCAACCCGGAACGACGGGTCACCGGCGGGCTGGCACCGGGGGCGGTCGGGGAAGCGGAGCGGGTGTTTCAGGGCGGGCTGCCCGGCGGCGGCTCCGACGTCCCGCTGGTCCGGGATTCGGAGTTTTTTGGGCGGCAGAATTTCGAACTGCAACGGCAATTGGAACGCATGCAAAGGGTGGAATGACCATGCACATCATACCGGCGGTGGATATCCGCGACGGCAAGGCGGTCCGTCTGTTCCAGGGGGACAAAAACCGGGAAACCGTGTACTCCGACTCCCCGGCCGATATGGCCCGGCGCTGGGCCGACCAGGGCGCGACCTACCTGCATGTCGTGGATCTGGACGGCGCTTTCGACGGCGACAGCGCCAATGAGCCGCATATCCAGGCCATCGTCCGGGCCGTCACTATCCCCGTCGAGGTGGGCGGCGGCGTCCGCAGCCTGGACAAGGCGCGGCGTCTGGTCGACCTCGGGGTGGACCGGGTGATCGTCGGAACCCGCGCCCTGGAGGCGCCGGAATTCGTCCAGCAGTTGACCGCCGCCCTGCCCGGCCGGATCAACGTCGGCGTCGACGCCCGGGACGGCCTGGTGGCCATCAAGGGATGGACCGAGACGAGCGGGGTTCGGGCGGAGGAATTTCTCGCCTCCTTCTCCGGATCCGCCGTCGGGGCGATCATCTACACGGACATTTCCCGGGACGGAGCGCTGGCGGGCGTAAACGTCCCGGCCATGCGCTCGGCCTGCCAGGCCACCGACATCCCCATCATCGCCTCCGGCGGCGTCACCTCGGTTGAGGACATCCGTGCCCTCCGCGACCTGCCGCTGTTCGGCATCATCACCGGTAAGGCCCTCTACGACGGGCGCCTGACCCTGGCGGAAGCCATGGCCGCGCTGGGGGACGGCGACGCGTCGGACCACCGGCCGCGGCCACCAACGGCAGCAAAGGAGCGGTCGTGACGGGGTGGTCGGGATCGCTATCCGGGATCCTGTCGAGCGGCGTGCCCGTCATCGACTACGAACATGCGGAATTGATAACGCAATTGATG
The DNA here is from genome assembly GCA_020861125.1 of Planctomycetota bacterium. The sequence continues at coordinate 3,377 of JAJBSZ010000212.1, forward strand.
CGGCTCAAGGAGGAGTCGAGCGAGGAGCGGATCCGGCAGATGCTGGAGTTCCTCGCCGACTATGTGGTCCGGCATTTCGCCCACGAACAGATGATGCACAAGGAACTGGGCTATCCAAAGGCGGCGGCGCACCGCGCCGCCCACGAAGGGTTCGTGCAGTCGTTCCTGGCTCTGGAAAAAGAATACTTCGACGGCTGTACTAACCCCGAATTCCTGGGCCGGTTCATCGCGGCGATGGAAACCTGGCTGCAGCACCACATCCTTGGGGAAGACATGGAATTCGCCGAATTCTACCAGCGGGTGGTGCCGCAGGACGTACCGGTGGACGTTATCGAACTCGATTCCTGACCCTCCGGCCCGGCGGCCGGTCATAAGGATGCCCGTGGCCCATTCCCCGGAACTGCTCGCCCCGGCCGGTCAGCCCGACGCCGGTTACGCCGCCCTGGAATACGGGGCAGACGCCGTGTATCTGGGACTGGACCGCTTTTCCGCCCGGGCCGAGGCGGTGAATTTCACGCCGGACCAATTGGCGGTATTCACCGCCTACGCCCATTCCCTGTCGCGCCGGGTCTACCTGACCCTGAACACCCTCGTCCAGCAGAAGGAATTGCCGGCGGCAACGGCGACGCTCCTCACCGCCGCCGAGTGCGGCGTGGACGGCGTCATCGTCCAGGATGCGGGGGTAGCCCGGCTGGTCCGGGAACGCTTCCCCACCCTCCGCCTCCATGCCTCCACCCAGATGGCGATCCACAGTCCGGCCGGCGTGGCGGCAGCCGCTCGCCTGGGCTTCCACCGGGTCACCCTGGCGCGGGAGCTCGACCTCGACGCCATCCGGACCATTGCGGCCGGCACCGATCTGGAGATCGAATGCTTCATCCACGGCACCCTCTGCTATTCCTACAGCGGCTTGTGCCTGTTTTCCTCCCTGGTGCACGGCCGGAGCGGCAACCGCGGCCGCTGCGCCTATACCTGCCGCGAGGCGGCGGCGACCTCCGCCGGGCCGGTCCATCCGTTTTCCCTCAAGGACCTGGCGCTGGGGGAACGGGCGCCGGATCTGGTCCGAGCCGGCGTCGCCAGCATTAAGATCGAAGGCCGCAAGAAAAGCCCGCTCTACGTGGCGGCGACGGTGGACTATTACCGAAAGCTCCTGGACGGCCGCCTGTCGCCGGAAGCGGCGGCCCGGTCTGAAGCGCGCCTGAAGACCATCTTCGCCCGCCCCTGGACCCGGCTGTTTCTGGACCGCGGCCGGCCCGGCGACGCCGCCGACCCCCTGGTGGTGGGGCACCGGGGTTCCCGCATTGGCACGGTGGAGCGGCTGCTGCGGACCCCGGCCGGTCCCGGCTTCGTCTTCACCCCGGACCTGCCGGTGGAGCGGCACGACGGATTGCAGATCGACCTCCCGGACCAGCCCCGTCCCTACGGCTTCGGGGTGGACCACCTCTACCGGCTGGCCGGCAACCGGCCGGCGCCGATCTTCGCCGGCGACGCCGGCCAGCCGCTGGCGGTGGCGCTGCCGGCGGACGCCCCGGCGCTGCGGCCGGGACTACCTCTGTACCTCTCGGCGTCGCAGGCGGTGAAGCGGGAATTCACCGTTTCCAATCCCAAGCCGGATCGGGACGCCGGGCAACTGCCGGCG
>JAJBSZ010000411.1 GCA_020861125.1 Planctomycetota bacterium
AAATCAGGATATTTTTCCTGAACCAGTTCGCCGCTCTCTGGCGGAGGCCCATTACCGCCTGCCTACTTTTCCGAATTGACGGAGGTTACAACGAGTGCTACGATGTCTAGCTGGGATTTACCCCCTATGTTTTCCGGCCCGATCCACAGCCCGCTACCCGCGAGAATGTCATGCATAACAGCCAATCGGAGGTGCCGGACATCGGCTTCCTTCCACTCGATTTGGACATTGACGATGCCGAGGTGGAGATGGTTGAAGTCCCGCTGGAAGAGGCGGCCCTGGCGGTGGTGGGTGTGGACGCCGTGCGTCCGGCAACGGCACCGGCGGCGGAACGGCCCGAACCGCCGCCGCCGGAAGAGGCCGGGAGCGGCGAGACCGGCACCACCCGGGTGCGGTTGAAAACCCGCTATTTCGCCGGCGTCCAGCTTCCGGTGGGGGAGACCATTCGGCGCGCCCGCAGCATTTTCGCCTACTGGCGTCAGCCCTTCCTGATCGCGGCGGTCCTTGCCACCGTGCCGGATTTTCTGGAGGGCGTTGGTCTTATTCCGGGGGAAGAATCCCTCGCCCGGTTCGCCCTTCTCGCCATGGGGCGGGAATTTTTCGCCGCTTTGTTTCTCGGCGTGTCGGCCTACGCCGTCATGCGGGTGATGCTGGAAAAACCCGCGTCCCTCAACACCGTCATGAACCGCGGTCTCCGGCAGTTTCCGGACGTCCTGATGACCGTCCTGTTTGTGGCCGCCATCATGGCCGGGCTGATCGGTGTGGCGCTTCTGGCGGTCCAGGCCGGTCTTATTCCCCTGTGGTCCCTCCTCTTTCTCGTATTTCCCTTTATTTACCTCCAGGCCATGTTCATCCTGGCGTTTCCGGTGTGCGTGGTCGAGCGCCGGGGCCCCCTGGGCAGCCTGCGCCGCAGCGCCGTGCTGACCGCCCATTTCCGGCTGAGCATATTCCTGATATTTTTCGTCTGGAATTTCATCGTCGGCTGGATTGCCTTTTTGGTCAACATGGTGGTGGTGATCTTTTGCGGCTGGGTCCTGCGCGGGTCGCTGCACAGTTCCCTCTACGGCATCGCCACCACCGCCGGCTCCCTGGTGGTGACCGTGTGGGCCATGGCAATAAAGAACGTCCTCGTTTCCCTTATCTACTACCGCCTGCGCCTGATCAAGGACGAGGTGACAGTGGAAACGCTGTCCCGCTCCTTCCGCTAGGCAGTTTGACGATCGATTTCGATTGCATGGTGGTCGTACCGGCGGTGTTATTTCCGCAAATTGAAGGCAATGCTGCCTCCATTGTCGAAAAGTCTGCGGAAAAACCTGCCGGCAAGACTGGTGTTGTGCCGGGATGGAATCCGCAAACACAGCCTGGACCCATGCCTCACCTCGTCTTCCGCTCGGACCGCCTTTTGCCCGGTGCCGACCGGCCGATCGGCACCGGCGCCGCGTTTTTTGCTTTCCCCTCGCCGCTGAATGCGAATAATGACCGGTTTGGAATCGTGCCCGCCCTGGTGACGGAGCGGACGGTGGCGGTATGAACAGGCGAAAGGAACAGGTTGATGACGGTGAGTGCGCTGGTGGGCATGCAGTGGGGCGACGAAGGCAAGGGCAAGATCGTCGATATTCTGGCGGAACGGGCGGACGTGGTGGTCCGCTGCCAGGGCGGCGCCAACGCCGGGCATACCGTGGTGCTGGGGGATGACGTCTACGCCCTGCACCTGATCCCGTCCGGAATTCTCCGAAGCGGCGTCTCCTGCGTCATCGGCAACGGCGTCGTGGCCGATCCGGTGCGGCTGAGTACGGAGCTGCGCGGTCTGGAAGGCCGGGTGGAGGGCGCCGAAGGCCGGTTTTTCATCTCCGATCGCGCCCACATGGTCATGCCCTGGCACAAGCGCCTGGACGCGCTGGCCGAAGGCCAGCTGGGCGATTCCTCCATCGGCACCACCAAACAGGGCATCGGCCCCGCCTACATCGATAAGGTCAAGCGCTGCGGCATCCGCTGGTCGCTGGTCCGGGACCGGGAGCGTTTCGAGGACCGCTTCCGGAACGGCCTGGCCGAGGCCAACAACCTCATCCGGGTGCTGGGAGGCGATCCCCTTCCGGAAAAGGAGACGGAGGCCGCGGTCTTCGCCGCCGTCGACCATCTCCGCCCCTACGTCACCGACACCGTGGCCCTGTTGCACGGTTTCGTCCGGGAGGGCAAGCGCATCCTTCTCGAAGGCGCCCAGGGAACGATGCTGGACGTGGATTTCGGCACCTATCCCTTCGTCACCAGCTCCAACACCACCTCCGGCGGGTGCCTTACCGGGTCCGGCCTGCCGCCCACCATGATTTCGGATGTCCACGGCCTCCTGAAGGCGTTTTCCACCCGGGTCGGGTCCGGCCCCTTCCCGACCGAACTGGACGGCCCGGTGGCGGATCTCCTGCGCGGCACCGGCAAGAACCAGTGGGACGAATTCGGTACCACCACCGGCCGCCCCCGCCGCTGCGGCTGGCTGGATCTGGTGGTGGCGCGGTTCTCGGCCCGGGTCAACGGGGTCACCAAGCTGCACATCACCAAGCTGGACATCCTCTCGCAGTTCGATGAGATCCGGGTCTGCACCGGCTACACCGTGGACGGCAAGACCACCGCCGATCTGCCTGCCGACGTGGAAACCCTCAAGCACTGCCAGCCGGTGTACGAGACCCTGCCGGGCTGGCGGACAGAACTTCCGGCCTGCAAGTCGCTGGCTGAACTTCCGGAGGCGGCTGCGGCCTACGTCAACCGTATCGCCCAGTTCCTGGAGGTCGATGTGGCCAGCGTCTCCTACGGCCCCGGCCGCAGCCAGACGGCGTTCTGACCGACTCCGCCAACCAGTACCGCCGCCCGACCGCCGCGCGGCTTCGCCACCATTTATGGGTAAGGATACCGACACATGAAACGCACGCACACCTGTGGGCAACTCACCAAGGCCAATGTGGGCCAGACCATCACCCTGGCCGGCTGGGTGCAGAACCGCCGCGACCACGGCAGCCTGATGTTTATCGATCTGCGGGACCGCTACGGCCTGACCCAGATCGTCTTCGACACGGAAAAACCGGAGGTCCTGAAGCTTGGCCAGGAGGTCCGGTCCGAATGGGTCCTGCAGGTCACCGGCCGGGTGCTGGCCCGCCCGGACGACATGATCAACCCCAAGATGGCCACCGGCGAGATCGAGGTGGCGGTGGACGCCTTCGTGGTGTTTTCCAAATCCGCCGCCCTGCCTTTCGAAGTGGATGAGCACGCCAAGGTGGGCGAGGAAGCGCGCCTCACCTACCGCTACCTGGACCTGCGCCGTCCCGGCATGCAGCGCAACCTCGCCGCCCGGCACCGGTTCATCACCGCCCTGCGGGAGACCCTGAACAGCCTGGATTTCCTCGAGGTGGAGACGCCCATCCTCGCCAAGTCCACCCCGGAAGGCGCCCGGGACTATCTGGTCCCGTCCCGTATCCACTGGGGCGAGTACTATGCGCTGCCCCAAAGCCCGCAGCTCTTCAAGCAGCTCTGTATGATCGGCGGCTGCGACCGCTACTATCAGGTGGCCCGCTGTTTCCGGGACGAGGATCTCCGGGCCGATCGCCAGCCGGAGTTTACCCAGCTCGATCTGGAAATGTCCTTCGCCGACGAGGACGACGTTTTCGCCGTGGCCGAGGCCTGCATGCAGAAGGCCTTCAAGGCCGGCTGCGGCGCCGACATCAAGATTCCTTTCCCGCGCATGACCTACCACCAGGCCATGGACCGCTACGGCTGCGACAAGCCGGACCTGCGCTTCGGCCTGGAACTGCACGACCTGACGGACATCGCCCGGCAGGTGGAATTTAAGGTCTTCAACACCGTGATCGCCGGCGGCGGCATCGTCAAGGGCATCGTCATCCCCGGCGGGGACGCCTTCAGCCGCAAGGAGCTGGATGTCGAGCTGCTGGATATCGCCAAGCCCTACGGCGCCCGGGGCCTCGCCTGGATTAAGATATCCCCCGAAGGGGAATACACCGGCGCGCCGGTGAAGTTTTTCAAAAAGGAACAAATCGACGCCATCCGCGACCGCATGGGCGCGAAACCGGGTGACGCCATGGCCTTCTCCGCCGATCGGCCCCGGGTGGTGAACGCCAGCCTCGCGGCGGTGCGGAACTACCTGGGGCAGGTGAAGCTCGGCCTGGTGACCCCCGGCGACTTCAAGTTCGTGTGGGTAACCGATTTTCCCGCCTTCGAGTGGGACGGTGAGGAAAAGCGCTGGGTGTCGGCGCACCATCCCTTCACCTCGGTCAACCCCGACGACATCGAGTTTATGATGGCCGCCGACCACCTGAAGGAGGACTGCGGGCTGGAGCGGGTGCGTTCCGCCGCTTACGATCTGGTGCTGAACGGTTCCGAGGTGGCGTCCGGGTCGGTGCGGATCCACGACGCCGCCCTGCAGCGGAAGGTATTCCAGGTGCTGAACATTTCTGAAGATCAGATCCGCGAGCGCTTCGGCTTCTTTACCGACGCCCTGCAGTACGGCACGCCGCCCCACGCCGGCATCGCCCCCGGCATCGACCGGCTGGTGGCGATGATGATCGGCACGGACAGCATCCGCGAGGTCATCGCCTTCCCGAAAAACGCCAAGGCGATGGACCTGATGTCGGGCGCTCCCAGCGGCGTCGACGCCAAGCAGCTGCAGGAGCTGGGCATCCGGAACCTCGAGAAAAAGTAACATGGCCCCCGGGCCGCGACGGCCCGGTCGGTAGTTTGTTTATTCGGACGCAAGGAAACCCATGAGCGCAATTTTTCCCTTCCCCGGCTGGCGCTACGATCCCGGCAAGGTGGATCCGGCCCGGGTGGTGGCGCCGCCCTACGACATCATCGACGCCGACGAGCAGAACCGGCTCTACGCCCGGGACGACCGGAACGTCATCCGCCTTATTTTCGGCCATACCGACGACGCGGACACCCCGGCCGACAACCGCTACACCCGCGCCGCCGCCCATCTCGACGCCTGGCGGGGCGACGGGCTGATCCTCC